>NZ_JAZDRK010000020.1:0-102779 GCF_047501505.1 Rhodopseudomonas sp. G2_2311 | reverse complement strand
CAACGAGTTGTTCGAATATATGGTCTATTACAACAACTTCCGGCCTCACCAGGCCCTCGGCGGCAAAACCCCGAAGGACTTCGCCGCTGACAAAACTATGCGATCAACGAATTAGTGAACTTGCACAGCAATGACGTGGATAGGCGTGCGTCAGGCGAACAGCTCCTGGCCGTGAGTCTCGACATAAGCGGCCAGCCGCAGCGTGTGATCGCGCGCCAGCTTTTCGGCGAGTTCGGTATTGCGGGTTTCGAGCGCCTCGATCATCGCCAGATGCTCGGGCAGGGAGGCGGCGATGCGCTCCTTGCGGCCGATGGTGAGCTGGCGATAGCCGCGGACGTGGATCAGGATGTCGTTGGTCATGTCGACCAGCACCGGCGACTCGCTCAGGGAGATCAGCGTCTGGTGGAACACGATGTTGGCGCGGGAATATTCGTCGATGTGATCCTGCGGCAGCCGGCCCGGACCGAACTCCTTGAACACGTCGCGCAGCGCCGCGATGTCGCGCTTGCGCGCCACGATGGTGATCAGCCGCGCCGCCATGCTCTCCAGCGCTGCCCAGGCGCGGATCATGTCGACGATCTCGGCTTTGGTCCGGCGCACCACGATGATGCCCCGGCGCGGCACCGCCTTCACCAGGCCTTCCTGTTCGAGCATCGCGATCGCTTCACGGATCGGCGTGCGGCTGACGCCGAGCTTGTCCGACAGCGCGCGCTCGTCGAGCATCACCGGCTCGGGCGTGGTGTAGATGTCCATCTTCAGGATCGCCTGCTTCAGCGCCTCGTAGGCCTTGGTCTTGAAGCTGGTCTCCGGCGCGAGCCGCATGATGCCGAGCTCGGGCTCGGCGGGCGTCTCGTTCGGAGTGGGGCGGGCACGGGCGATCATGGAGGTCCTCAGGCGGGTGGAGGGCCGCCGTCGACCCAGCTCTGGCATACCAGATGCCAGGCGGTCAAGGCCTTCTCAAGGCAGTTTGTGCGTTCGCGGAGTGTTCGCGGGACGTTCTGGCATGCCAAAATTTGGAGGTGCGGTGGTCCGCTTTCCCGGCGGGAAGCGGGGGCTCGGTTACGATCAGAGGCGAGGGTCGTTCGTGTTGGTCGGGTGTCGCTCACCGTGGAGTGATCGCTGCACCGCGCAACGCTGTTTGCTTGCGCGGGTTAGGAAGCAGACCTATCCTCACTCCATTGCGGCATCAGACCAGCAAATCGGGAGGACCTCATGGCCTGGAAGAAACCGGAAATCGTCGAGATCGCGGTCGGCATGGAAATCAACATGTACGCCTGCGCGGCGCGCAAGTAATCGAATCGCAGCTTCGTTGTGACGACGGCACACGCCGCGGCCGGCAGTTTCTGTCGGTCGCGGCGGTGAGCGTTCGTGAGTCGTCGTTGAAGACTTCAGTGGAAGGCGGTCGATGCTGCGGGTGATCGTTCTCGGCGCCGCAGCCGGCGGCGGGGTGCCGCAGTGGAATTGCGGCTGTCCGGTCTGCCGCGCGGCCTTTGCCGATCCAGAGCTTCGCCGCACTCAGGCGTCGGTGGCCATCAGCGCCGATGGCGCGCACTGGTTCCTGATCAACGCCGCCCCGGATTTACGCCAGCAGATCATCGCCACGCCGCAGCTGCATCCGCGGCCCGGCGTGTTGCGCCATAGCCCGATCGCCGGTGTGATCCTGACCAATGGCGAAGTCGATGCCGTCGCTGGCCTGTTGTCGATGCGCGAGGGCTCGCCGTTCACGATCTATGCACACGCCAAGGTGCTGGCGATCCTGAAGACCAACAGCATCTTCAACGTGCTGAATGAAAAGCTGGTGGCACGGCAGCCGATAGCGGTCGATCAGCCGTTCGCCCTTCGGCTCCCGGACGGCGCGCCGTCCGGCCTCGAGGTGAGCGCCTTTGCGGTGCCGGGGAAGGGCGCTTGGTATCTCGAAGGGCAGACCCATCCCGGCGGTGCAGACGGCGAGGGCGACACGCTCGGGCTGACCATCACCGAGATAGCGACTGGCCGGACGGTGCATGTGCTGACCGCGTGCGCCCGCGTCACTGACGATCTCAAGGCACGGCTCGCCGGCGCACCGCTGGTGCTGTTCGACGGCACGGTGTGGCGCGACGACGAACTGATCGCCGCCGGCCTTGGCACCAAGACAGGCCAGGCGATGGGGCACATCGCGATGGCGGGCGATAATGGCGCCATCGCGGCGCTGGCCGATCTCGGCATCGGGCAAAAGCTGTTCGTTCACGTCAACAATTCCAATCCGGCCCTGCTGGCTCACTCGGCCGAGCGCGGGCAGATCGAAGCGGCCGGCTGGCAGATCCCTGCGGACGGCACGGAGGTGACGCTGTGAATGCGATGACCGCGTTTTCGCTGAACGGCGCCGCGCCGCTCGCCAATGCCGATGAGCTGGAAGCGGCCCTGCGCCAGATCGGTGCCGCGCGCTATCACAATCTGCATCCGTTTCATCGCCTGCTGCACGGCGGCAAGCTCAACAAAGGCCAAGTGCAGGCCTGGGCGCTGAACCGCTATTATTATCAGAGCTCGATCCCGATCAAGGACGCGGTGGTGATCTCGCGGTTTCGCGACCGCGCCACCCGCGTCGAGTGGCGTCACCGCATCGAGGATCACGACGGCGATCTGTCGAGCGAAGGCGGCATCGAGCGCTGGCTGAAATTGACCGAAGGGCTCGGCCTCGACAGCGCTTATGTCGAATCCACCCAAGGCATTCTGCCGGCGACGCGGTTTGCGGTGGACGCCTATGTGCACTTCGTCCGCGATCGTACGCCACTGGAAGCGATCGCTTCGTCGCTCACCGAATTGTTCGCGCCCAATCTGCACGAGGAGCGGATCGCCGGGATGCTGGCGCATTACGACTTCGTCAATCCCGAGATCATGAGCTACTTCAAGCGCCGGTTGGAGCAGGCGCCGCGCGATGCCGACTTTGCGCTTGCTTATGTCAAGCAGCACGCCACCACCCCGGTCGAGCGCGAGGCGGTGTGCAACGCGCTGATCTTCAAGACCAACGTGCTGTGGGCGCAGCTCGACGCGCTGCATCACGCCTATGTCGATGGCCACATCCCGCCCGGCGCCTTCGTGCCGGAAGGAGTCTGAGTCGATGGCGCCGCGCCGCATCAGCGTCAGCGAGACCAGCCGTCCGGTGCTGCCGCGCCACGCCAGGCTGAAGTTCGACGACACAAGGCAGCGCTGGGTGATCCTGGCGCCGGAGCGGGTGCTGGCGCCGGACGAAATCGCGGTTGAAATCCTGCAGCTGTGCGACGGTGCCCGTGACGTCGCGGCGATCATCGATACGCTGGCGGCGAAGTACACGGCGGACCGCGCCGAGATCGGCCACGATGTGGTGGCGATGCTGCAGGACCTCGCCGACAAAGGCTTTCTCACTGAGGCACGGGAGACGGCGCCGTGACCGAGGCCGCCACCAGCGTTGCGCGTTCCGATGGCATCGCCGTGCTGGAGAAGCCCGGCAGCATCGCCGAGACCTTCGGCATTCCGCTCGCCGTGCTGCTGGAGCTGACGCATCGCTGCCCGCTGCAATGCCCGTATTGCTCCAATCCGCTGGAGCTGGAGCGGGGCGGGGCGGAGCTGTCGACCGACGAGTGGAAGCGGGTGCTGAGCGAGCTTGCGAGCATCGGCGTGCTGCAGGTGCATTTCTCCGGCGGCGAGCCGACCGTGCGCAAGGATCTGGTCGAACTGGTGCGTCACGCCACCGAGGTGGGGCTCTATACCAATCTGATCACTT
Organism: Rhodopseudomonas sp. G2_2311; assembly: GCF_047501505.1. Lineage (NCBI taxonomy): Bacteria > Pseudomonadati > Pseudomonadota > Alphaproteobacteria > Hyphomicrobiales > Nitrobacteraceae > Rhodopseudomonas > Rhodopseudomonas sp. G2_2311. Next base: position 99,040 of record NZ_JAZDRK010000020.1, on the reverse strand, counting down.
CCGCTGTGCTGCTGAGCCGCGAGCGGTTGGTGGCCCTGGCCGATGCCGGGCTCGCGCATGTGCAGATCAGTTTTCAAGGCAGCGAGGCAGAGATCGCCGACCGCGTCGGCGGCTTTGCCGGCGGGCACGCCAAGAAGCTCGAGGTGGCGCGCTGGACCCGCGAGCTCGATTTGCCGCTCACCGTCAATGCGGTGATGCACCGGCAAAACCTGCACCTGCTGCCCGACATCATCGAGATGGCGGTGCAGCTCGACGCCGACCGGCTCGAAGTCGCCAATGTGCAGTATTACGGCTGGGCGCTGAAGAACCGCGCCGCCCTGATGCCGACGCTTGTGCAGATCGAGGATTGCACCGCGATGGTCGAGGCGGCGCGCGAGCGGTTGAAAGGCGTGCTGGCGATCGACTATGTGATCCCGGACTACTACGCGGCGCGGCCGAAGAAATGCATGGGCGGCTGGGGCCGGCAGTTCTTCAACATCTCACCGAGCGGCAAGGTGCTGCCGTGCCATGCGGCCGAAACCATCACCGGGCTCGACTTCCCCTCGGTGAGGGGAGGCGCGTCGATTGCCGAGATCTGGCGGAACGCCGAGGCGTTCAATCGCTATCGCGGCACCGGATGGATGCAGCAGCCCTGCGCCAGCTGCGCCTTCAAGGAGATCGATTTCGGCGGCTGTCGCTGTCAGGCCTTCGCGCTGGCCGGCGATGCCGCCGCGACCGACCCAGCCTGCGCGCTGTCGCCGCTGCACGACCGCATTTTCAAGACCGCAGAAGCGGAGGCCGCATCCGGCAGTGACCGCTTCCTGTATCGCAATTTTGCGGGTGGGACGGTCGAGGGCGCGTAGCATAACCTCGCCACGTCATTCCGGGGCGCTCGACGCCGTGAGCGAACCCGGCTCTCCACCACAAATACAATCCATCCGTCGTCATTCCGGGGCGCGCGGAGCGCGAGCCCGGAATCCATAACCACCAGCTTCTGTTTCTTGGCAGAGCTTCGCCGCCTTAGTGCGTCACCGCGAGTCCAGGGACTATGGTTTCCGGACTTGCGCGCAAGAGCGCGCAATCCGGAATGACGGAAGATAGGTCGTGTAGCGCGCGGTCAGCCGCCGCGGCGCTCGATCACCACGGTCGCGGTGCGGCCGACCACGAGGCGGACGTCGGGTGGCACTTGGTCGAGCGCGATGCGCACCGGGATGCGCTGTGCCAGCCGCACCCAGTTGAAGGTCGGGTTGACGTTCGGCAGCAGCTTGGCGCCGGCGCTGCGGTCGCGGTCCTCGATGCCGCCGGCGATGCTCTGAACGTGACCATAGAGCGGACTGCGCTCGCCCATCAGCCGCACCTCGGCACGGTCGCCGACCTTGATCGACGGCAGCTTGGTTTCCTCGAAGTAACCATCGACATGCAGCGTCGCCTGGTCGATCAGCGCTGCGACGCCGCTGCCGGCGTTGACATAGGCGCCGGGGCGCAGATCGAAATTGGTGATCAACCCGCCGACTTGAGCGCGGACCTCGGAGCGGTCGAGGTTCAGTTTGGCGAGGTCGCGATCGGCGATCGCCTGGTGCAGCGCCGCTTCGGCCTCGGCCTGGGTGGCGGTGATCTGTTCGCGCTTCTGTTCGGTGACGGCGTCGCTGCTGAGATTGCGATAGCGTGCCAGATCCTTATTGGCGGCGTCGAGCGCGGCGACGCGGCCTTCGACCGCGGCTTCGGCCTGGCGCAGCGCCAGCGTGAACCGCTCGCGATCGATCCGGAACAGGATGTCGCCTTTCTTCACCACCTGGTTGTCGACGACCAGCACCTCGGAGACGAGGCCGGAGACGTCGGGGGCCACTGCGACGACGTCGGCGCGGACGCGGCCGTCGCGGGTCCAGGGCTCGATCTCGTAGTGCACCCACAGCCGCCAGCCGATCAGTGCGGCGACCAGGACGCCGAGCGTGGTGACGCTGAGGCGGACGAGCAGAAGCGGAGTTTTTCCCATGGCTGGCCCTTTCATTGCGGCCACCCCGAAACCAGACCGAGAGCGACGAACACGATGACGACGAAGATGGTGAGATTGAACAGGGTGTGATGCCAGACGAGGTGATAGAAGTTGAGCCACACCAGCAGGCGCGACACCAGGCTGGTGAGAATGAAGGCCGCGGCGGCGCAGATCAGGATGGTCGGCACGAACACGCCGAGGATGTTGAGTTCAGCAGTCATCAGGCGGCCTCCTGAAGGGTGAGGCGTGGCGGCTTCGCGGTCGGAAACAGGCAGCGGCGCAGGCCGACCAGGCCGAGCACCGCGCGCCGCGCCGTGCCGCTCGGCTCGTCGCGCACCGCGGCGAGGGCGCGGTCGAGTGTTCTGAGCAGTCCGGCCGGCGGCGCTATCGAAGCCGACGCGTAGTGCCGCTCCAGCCGGATCAGCAGCAGTTCGAGCCGGCGACGGGCGCCGCGCGACAGCTCAAGTCGCGCCCGATGCAGGTCGAGAATGTTGAAGCCGGCGCGCAGCTCGCGCAGCGCTTCCGGCATGGTGTGGCCGGCAGCGGCGGCGCGGGGCGCCAGCAGCATCATCCGGTCGATCATCAGGCCCGCGACGCTGGCTCGCTGGTTCTCGCTGCTGATATCGGCAGCCTGCGCCAGCGTGGCGCGGTTGGCGTTGATCAGCCGTAGCGCGCTCCATTCGGCGCCGACCGGCCGCAGCACGGCGGTGACCAGCGCGGCGAGGCCGGTGCCGGTGACCACGGCGACGGTCGAATTCAGGAAGCTCGCGGTGTCGAAGGTGTACATCTCCTGCAGCGCGATCAGACTGCCGGTGTTGACGGCGAGGCCGAGGCCGATCGGATAGGTCGCGGGTGCGCCCATCAGCACGCCGTACAGAATGAACGCGGGCGCCAGCACCAGCGCCAGGCTTTCGAAATTGTGCACGGCCGGCAGGATCAGCAGCAGATAGGCCGCCGCAGCAAAAGCGGCCACGATGGTCCACTTGGTCAGGCCGACGATCGACGGATACGGATCGTCGCGCGCGGCGAACAGGCTGGTGCCGACCGTCGCCATCATCGCGGCGGTGCCGCCGGCCGGCCAGGCGCACACGATCCAGAAGGTGCAGCAGGTGATCACGGTGAACAGCGTGACAAAGGCGGCGAGCAGCGCCATGCCGTGGTCCTGATGCTTCACCACCGCGACATGCTGTTCGATCGGATAGTGCAAGGGCGCATCGAGCGTCGTGGCGTTGCCGGTGGTTGCGGCAGCCAGCGCGATACAGTCGGATTGGATGTTGAGCAGATCCCGAAGCCGCATCAGCAGTCCGAGTTCGAGGAGGTCGCGCCAGGTGCCGCGATGCGGGTGCCGATCGATCTCGGCCTGAACGTCCGCCAACAGGGCATCACGGACCGCGGGGTCACCGGGCTCGTCGCCTTCCATCCAGATGCGGGTGCGCTCCACCAGCGTCGCGACCGGGGCCGAAGGGCCGCCCAGCGGCTGCAGTTCGTCGAGGCGATCGGCGACCGATGACATCACCGGCAACAGCAGCAGCATCCGCGGCTGCAATTGCTTAATCCAACGCGTCGCGCTCTGGTCGAGATTAGTGTCGTAGCTGAGGAAGGTGACGAGGTTTTCGATGTCGGCGGAGTCGGCGGCGACTTGCAGACGATGGGTTTCGGCCGCCGGGCTCTTGTTCAGGCTGACGGCGTCGCGGACGCTGGCATGGGCGTGCTTGAACCAAGCTTTGACCCGCTGCGCCGCAAGCGGGCCGACCGAGCGCGGAAACACCACGCTGGAGACCACGGCCGCGCAGGTGATGCCGAGCACGATCTCCTCGGTCCGCGCCAGCGCGATGTCGAAGATCTGGTTTGGCGTATCGACCGTCGGAAAGCCGATCAGCGCGGTGGTGTAGCCCGCTAGCATCGCCACGTAGCTGCGCGGCGAGCGGTCGAGTACCGAGACGTAGATGCACAGCGCCGACCACAGCGCAATGGCGAGCACCAGCAGCGGCGGCGCGCCGGCAAGATTAGGAACGATCGCCACGGCGACGCAGGCGCCGATCAGGGTGCCGAGGACGCGGAACACCGCTTTCGACCGCGTCGTGCCGGAGAGCGGATGCGAGGTGATGTAGACCGTCGCCACCGCCCAATATGGCCGCGGCAGATCGAGCCACAGCCCGATCGCCATCGCCAGCATCGCAGCGGCGAACGTCTTGAACGCAAACAGCCATTGCTGCTCGTCGGGCAGCGACATCGGCGGAAATCCTAGATTCCGAAAGGAGGGGCGCGCGGCGCCTTCGCGGGTGAAAAGGCTGGTATCTGGCGCGACCTTTACATAAATGACCATGGGGTCATTTTATGTCAAGATGACGACCCGCGAGAATTGTGCCGTGCTTCATCGCTCAGGACGCGACCATGCCTAAGTCCAAACAGACGCCCGCAAAAACGCTGACCAGCAATGCGGCGGTTCGTTCCAAACGGGTCGCGCGCGGGCCGAGCCCGGACAAGACCGCGCAAACCAAAGCGAGCATCGTGCGCGCGGCACTCGCTGAGTTTCTCGACAAGGGCTTTGCGGATGCGACGATCGCTGGGGTGGCGCAGCGTGCCGGCGTCGCCAAGGGCACGCCGTATCGTTACTTCGCCACCAAGGAAGCACTGTTCGCCGGCGTGGTGCAGCAGGAGCTGGTCGGCGCGCTCGGCGATATCCTGGGGGAGAGGCGCGGGCGCGACGAGAGCGTGCAGGCGTTCCTGCGCCGGACGTTGCTGATCGCGCTCGGCGAGATCGAGCGCAAGGGACGCGCGGCGATGGCCCGGCTGGTGATCGTCGAGGGCGTGCGGTTTCCGGCGCTGGTCGAGATCTATCGCCGCGAGATGTTCGATCCGGTGCTCGACCAGATCAAGCGTCTGGCGCCGGTGGCGCGCCGGCGCGGCGAACTGCCCGATGATCGGTTGATCCGACACCCGCATCTGCTGATCGCGCCGGTGTGGATGGGCATTCTCAACAACCAGCTGATCGATCGCGAGCATCCGGTCGACATCGCCGGCCTGTTCGAGGCGCAGCTGGAATTGATGTTTTCCGGCGAGGCAGGGCGGTGAGGGACGAACAGGACTTTGGCCGCTTTCGTCCCAAGAGAGCCAGACGTCGTGAATTCGGGCTGGCCGCAGGACAATGGCTCCGTCATTGCGAGGAGCGAAGCGACGAAGCAATCCAGCTCAGTGCATCGAGCCACTGGATTGCTTCGCTTCGCTCGCAATGACGTGGAAGCTGTTCGCCCTTTCGCTAGATATCCGGGGTCGCTTCGATCAGGTGATGAACGGTTCTAGAACACCACCACCGAACGGATCGACTTGCCTTCGTGCATCAGATCAAAACCCTTGTTGATCTCTTCGAGCTTCAGCACGTGGGTGATCATCGGGTCGATCTCGATCTTGCCGTTCATGTACCAGTCGACGATCTTCGGCACGTCGGTGCGGCCGCGCGCGCCGCCGAACGCGCTGCCCTTCCAGACGCGGCCGGTGACGAGCTGGAACGGGCGGGTCGAGATTTCCTTGCCGACTTCAGCGACGCCGATCACCACCGACACGCCCCAGCCGCGATGGCAGGCTTCGAGCGCCTGGCGCATCACATTGGTGTTGCCGGTGCAGTCGAACGTATAGTCGGCACCGCCGTCGGTGAGCCCGACCAGATGCTGGACGATGTCGCCGTCGACCTTCTTCGGGTTGACGAAATGGGTCATGCCGAAGCGGCGGCCCCATTCTTCCTTGTCGTCGTTGATGTCGACGCCGACGATCTTGTCGGCCCCGACCATCTTGGCGCCCTGAATCACGTTGAGGCCGATGCCGCCGAGGCCGAACACCACGACGTTGGAGCCGGGCGTGACCTTGGCGGTGTTGACCACCGCGCCGACGCCGGTGGTGACGCCGCAGCCGATGTAGCAGCTCTTGTCGAACGGCGCGTCCTCACGGATCTTCGCGACTGCGATCTCCGGCAGCACGGTGAAGTTCGAGAACGTCGAGCACCCCATGTAGTGATAGATGGTCTGGCCTTTGTAGGAAAAGCGCGAGGTGCCGTCCGGCATCAGGCCCTTGCCCTGGGTGGCGCGGATCGCGGTGCAGAGGTTGGTCTTCTGGCTCAGGCAGCTTTTGCACTGCCGGCATTCCGGCGTGTACAGCGGAATGACGTGGTCGCCCGGCTTCACCGAGGTGACGCCGGCGCCGACTTCGCGGACGATGCCCGCGCCTTCATGGCCGAGGATCGAGGGAAAGATGCCCTCGCTATCGAAGCCGTCGAGCGTGTAGGCGTCGGTGTGGCAGATGCCGGTGGCCTTGATCTCGACCAGCACCTCGCCGGCCTTCGGCCCTTCGAGATCCAGCTCGACGATTTCGAGCGGCTTCTTGGCCTCGAACGCGACGGCGGCCCGTGTCTTCATGGCGATCCTCCTGGCATCAGCGAAACTGCGATTGCCTCTCGTATCGCAAATCGGCGCGCCGACTTGAACCGTTTTCTAGCCTGGTGAGGCGACGGGGCTCACGCCGAGGCGGCGCGGCAATCGTCTTCGAGCGGCAGATCGTCGGGCGCGTTGGGATCGCCGGGCGCGGTGGCCCAGGCGAGTTCGACCAGCGTCACGGTGCGACGGCCGGCACCGTCGAACTGGCAGACGATCAGGCCCTGTTCTTCGATGTAGGTCAGCAGGCGCCGGGCGCGGCGCAGTGAGTGCGTGCCATAGGCCCGCGCAATCGCGGCGTCGCCGGGGCAGGGCCAGCCTTCCTTGGCGGCGCGGGCGATGATCATGAACACGCCCTGCATATCGTCGGGCAACGTGGAGGCGCGCAGCGTCACGTCCTGCCACGCATCATCGGCCGCCATCTCGGTGGTGAGGCCGGCGCGCGCGTGCGTCAGCATCCGCCGAAACTCGGTCATGTCCGGGATCGCGGTGGCGAGGCCTTCGATCCGGCAGCGCACCACGAATTCCTGATACAGCACGCCGATGGCGCGGAAGCCGGCATCCGGCTCGGCGAGGATCGCGCGCAGGATGCGGTCGAGCCGTTCGCGGCGCTCGGCGATCTGTTCGTCGCTGAGCGGCGGCGCTTCCGGCTCGGGCGTGGTGTCGATCGCGACCGACTTCGCCGCCATCAACTGGCTGAGCAGATCCGGCGCGGGGGCGCGGCGCTGCGGCCGCGTTGCCGTGGCCTCCGGCGGCGGTGCGGCGAGGATCACGGCGCGCGCGTCTTCGAGGCCCGCTTCCGGCAGCGGCATCAGGCGCGGCGTCGAGTTGCGCGGATGGGTTTCGGTCGGCCCGATCCGCAAGCCGAGCGGGCGGCGCGACAGCGCCGGGCCGAGCGCCATGAACTGGCCGCGTTCGAGATCGCGAAACGCTTCGGCTTGCCGCCGCTCCATGCCGAGTAGATCGGCGGCACGCGCCATGTCGATATCGAGGAAAGTGCGGCCCATCAGGAAGTTCGACGCTTCGGCTGCGACGTTCTTGGCGAGCTTGGCGAGGCGCTGGGTGGCGATCACGCCGGCGAGGCCGCGCTTGCGGCCGCGGCACATCAGATTGGTCATCGCGCCGAGCGACAGTTTGCGCGCTTCGTCGGAGACTTCGCCGGCGACGGCGGGCGCAAACAGCTGCGCTTCGTCGACCACCACCAACATCGGATACCAATGGTCGCGCGCGGTGTTGAACATGCCGTCGAGATACGCCGCGGCGCGGCGCATCTGGTTCTCGGCGTCCAGGCCTTCGAGATTGAGCACCGCCGAGACGCGATGAATCCGTGCGCGTTCACCGGCGACCTGCAGGCCGCGCTCGGTGTGGTCTTCGGCGTCGATCACGAGATGGCCGAATCGCTCGGCGAGCGTGACGAAGTCGCCTTCGGGATCGATGATCGCCTGCTGCACCCACGGCGCGCTCTGCTCCAGCAGGCGGCGCAGCAGATGCGACTTGCCCGAGCCGGAATTGCCCTGCACCAACAGCCGCGTCGCCAGCAGTTCCTCGAGATCGAGAGCCGCGGTTGCGCCTGAATTGGTTTGCCCCATTTCGATCGCAACGGTCATGGCTCGGCCCGAGGTCTCCTTTCGCGAGCAGGGGGCTTAACAACCTGGGCGCGCCGCGTCGAGCACCTGCGGCGGTTCCGCCCGGTGTTATGCACGCACATCAGCGTTGCGGGACAAGTCGCGAATCAGCGCCAGCCGAGCGCCGGTGCGACGTGGGTGAGAACGGCCTCAATCACATGGGCGTTGTAATCGACGCCGAGCTGATTGGGGATCGTCAGCAACAGCGTGTCGGCTTCGGCGATCGCCGCATCCGCTTTGAGCTGCTCGATCAGCGCGTCCGGCTCGGCCGCGTAAGAGCGGCCGAAGATCGCGCGGGTCTGTTCGTCGAGATAGCCGATCTGATCCTGCTGCTGGCCTTCGCGGCCGAAATAGGCGCGGTCGCGATCGTCGACCAGCGGGAAAATGCTGCGGCTCACCGAAACGCGCGGCGTGCGGGTGTGGCCGGCCTGTTTCCACGCTTCGCGATAGGCGCGGATCTGCGCCGCCTGCTGAACGTGAAACGGCTCGCCGGTCTCATCGTTCTTCAGCGTCGAGCTTTGCAAATTCATGCCGAGCTTGGCGGCCCACACCGCGGTGGCGTTGGAGCCGGCGCCCCACCAGATGCGGTCGCGCAGGCCTTCCGAATACGGCTCGAGCCGCAATAGACCCGGCGGGTTTGGAAACATCGGCCGCGGGTTGGGCTGCGCGAAGCCCTGGCCGCGCAAGAGGTCGAGCAGCACTTCGGCGTGGCGGCGGCCCATGTCGGCGTCGCTCTCGCCCTCGGCGGGCTGATAGCCGAAATAGCGCCAGCCATCGATCACCTGCTCGGGCGAACCGCGGCTGATGCCGAGCTGCAGCCGGCCGCCGGAGATTAGGTCGGCGGCGCCAGCGTCCTCGGCCATGTACAGCGGATTCTCGTAGCGCATGTCGATCACGGCAGTGCCGATCTCGATGCGTTTGGTTCTGGCGCCGATGGCGGCGAGCAGCGGGAAGGGCGAGGCGAGTTGCCGGGCGAAATGATGCACGCGGACGTAGGCGCCATCAGCGCCGAGCTGTTCGGCGGCCTGCGCCAGATCGATGGTCTCCAGCAGCGCATCGGCGGCCGAACGCGTGCGTGATTGCGGCGACCAATGGCCGAACGAGAGAAAACCGATCTTCTTCATGGAGACAGCCCTGACGATGTGAAGGCTGTAGATAGTGCGTCTGCCGCCTCAGAAAAGCCTTCGATGAAGCATGGCTTGGATTGATAATCACACGCGCGTTGCGCGTGATGCATCAATCTTTCGCCAGTCCGCGCAGCAGTAGGTCGACGCTGGCTTCGGTGAAGGCGACGAAATCGACTTCCTTGCGGGTGCCGAACAGCAGCGACCACAGGCTCAGCAGCACCGCGGGACTCATCACGATCTCGGTGAAGCCTGTGGCGGGCGCATTGCGGAATTCGCCGGCGGCGACGCCCTGGTCGATGACTTCCCTGAACTGATCGATGATCGGCGCGACGAATTCCTCGTAGTGACGGTCGACCAGATCGGGAAAGCGGCCGCCTTCGGCGATCAGGAAGCGCAGAATTTCGCGTGACTCGCGGTTCTCCGCAATGTGGCCATAGGTGAAGGCGATCAAGCCGCGCAGCCGCTCGGTGGCCGAGCCGGGGAGGGTGAGAGCGTAGTCCTTCAAGCCCGGTAGAAACGATTGCGATTTGTGCCGGACCATCTCTTCGAACACCCGCTCCTTGGTGTCGAAGTAAAAATAGATCGTGCCCTTGGTCACGCCTGCGCGCGCGGCGACGTCCTCGAGACGGGTGGCTGCATAGCCATGCACGACGAATTCCTCGAACGCGGCGTCGAGGATTTCCGATGGGCGCTCGGCTTTGCGGCGGGCGCGTTTGGTGACGGCAGGCGGCATGGGGCGAACTCCGATCACGTAGTTTTACTATTGACTTTCGAGTCAGTCAATAATATTGCACTGCAATGCGCTTGATCGAATGGGCGAATTCCTGATGCTTTGGCTCAGACCCGTGGTGCTGCTGATGGTTGCCGCCTCTCTGGCGGGATGCGGCGAGGAGGCCCGGCGGGAACGCCCGGTGACGCTGGTGAAGACCGAGGTGGTCCACACCCAGCCCCGCAGCACGGTCATTCGGGTGACCGGCGACGTTCAGGCGCGGGTTTCCACCGAATTGTCGTTCCGAGTCAGTGGCCGGGTGGTCGAGCGCCTGGTCGACGTCGGCGCCCACGTCAATGCCGGCGATCTGCTGGCGCGGCTCGATCCGACTGAACAGCGCGCCGATCTGGTCGGCGCCCAGGCGGCCCTGACCGCTGCCGAAGCCCAGCTCCGCCTCGCCACCGCGACCTACGAACGCCAGAAGACGCTGATGGGGTCCGGCTTCACCACCCGTGTCGCCTACGATCAGGCGCAGGAAGGGTTGCGCGCGGCCGAGGGCTCTGTCGACACCGCCAAGGCGCAACTCGGCATCGCCAAGGATGCGCTCGGCTATACCGAACTGCGCGCCAGCGCCGCCGGGATCATCACCGCACGCAACGTCGAAGTCGGTCAGGTCGCGCAGTCGGCGCAGTCGGCCTACACGCTTGCCGAAGACGGCGCCCGCGACGCGGTGTTCGACGTCTATGAGGCGATCTTCCTGATCCCGGTCGGCAGCGACACCATCAAGCTGTCGCTGGTGTCGAACCCGACGATCACCGCCTTGGCCAAGCCGCGCGAAATCTCGCCGACCGTCGATCCGAAGACCGGTTCGGTCCGCGTCAAACTATCGATCGAAAACCCGCCGCCCGAGATGACGCTCGGCAGCGTCGTGGTCGGCGAGGGCTTCAGCCAGACGCTGGACAAGATCGTGCTGCCGTGGAGCGCGCTCACCGCCGATCAGAGCGGCGCCGCAGTGTGGGTGGTCGATCCGAAGACCCATACGGTGTCCCTCAAGAGCGTGGCGATCGAACGCTACGAGACCGACGCGATCGTGGTCAGTCGCGGCCTGTCGATCGGCGATCGCGTCGTGGTCGACGGCGGAAAGATGCTGCGTCCCGGGCAGGTGGTTGCCGATGCGGGAGGCGCCGCATGAGCGCGCCACGTTTCGTTGCGGTGATCGCGACTGCGCTGCTGCTGACCGGCTGCAACGACAAATCGGAAACCAAGCCCCCGGTGCGGCCGGTGATGTCGACGGTGATTGCGCCGCTGCAGGCGACTAATCTCGCCGTCGTCGGCACGGTCGAGCCGCAGTTCAAGACCGACTACGGCTTTCGCATGCTCGGCCGGCTGATCGCTCGCCCGGTCAATATCGGCGACGTCGTCGAGAAGGGGCAGACGCTGGCGGCGGTCGATCCGTTCGCGGCTGAACTCGCGGTGCGTTCGGCGCAGGCCGATCTGGCGACCGCGCAGGCGCAGCTCGTCAATGCCAGCGGCACCGCCAACCGGCAACGCGCGCTGATCGAGACCGGCGCCACCACCAAGGCGACGCTCGACAGCGCCGAGCAGGGTGATGCCGCCGCGCAGGCTGCCGTGGTCCGCGCCCAGTCGGCGCTGACCAAGGCGCGCGAGCAGCTGAGCTACACCAAGATCGAGGCGCAATATGCCGGCGTCGTCACTGCCGTCGGCGCGCAGGTCGGTCAGGTGGTCAATCCCGGCCAAATGGTTGCGACCGTCGCTCGGCCCGACATTCGTGAGGCGGTGATCGACGTCGCCGACGATCTGGTCGGCGTGTTGAAGATCGGCACGCCGCTGACCGTGGCGCTGCAGCTCGATCCGCGGGTCCGGGTCGACGGCAAGGTGCGCGAGATCGCGCCGCAGGCCGATCAGGTCACCCGCGCGCGCCGGGTCCGTATCACGCTGGAAAATCCGCCCGAGACGTTCCGGCTCGGCACCACCATCACCACGCTGATCCCGGGCAAGCCGAGCCGCGGCTTCCGGCTGCCGGCGACCGCGATCCTGCGCCAGGGCGATCAGGCCAGCGTGTGGGTGATCGACACCGCCAAGGGATCGGTCGCTAAGCGCAGCGTGCAGGTCGCGCCGAGCGACAACGGCACGGTTCAGGTCACCGATGGGCTCGAGGCCGGCATGCGGATCGTCACCGCCGGCGTCCATCATCTGCAGGAAGGCCAAATGGTCCGGTTCGAACGGGAAGTCACGCCGTGAAGTCGTTCAATCTCTCCGACTGGGCGCTGCAGCACCGTTCGCTCGTCTGGTACTTCATGATCGCCTTCATGGCGGCCGGTCTGTTTTCGTATCTCGACCTCGGCCGCGAGGAAGACCCGGCGTTCACCATCAAGACCATGGTGATCCAGGCGAAGTGGCCCGGCGCCTCGGCCGAGGAGACCACCCGGCAGGTCACCGACCGGATCGAGAAGAAGCTCGAGGAGCTGGAGTCGCTCGACTACACCAAGAGCATCACCACGCCCGGCGAGACCACGGTGTTCGTCAATCTGCGCGACACCACCAAGGCGCGCGACGTGCAGCCCACCTGGGTGCGCGTGCGCAACATGATCAACGACATCAAGGGCGACTTCCCGCAGGGCGTGGTCGGTCCCGCCTTCAACGATCGCTTCGGCGACGTGTTCGGCAACATCTATGCGTTCACCAGCGACGGCCTGACCCAGCGCCAGCTTCGCGACAAGGTCGAAGAAGTTCGCGCCAAGGTGCTGCAGGTGCCGAATGTCGGCCGTGTCGACATCGTCGGCGCCCAGGACGAAGTGATCTTCCTCGAATTTTCGCCGCGCAAAGTGGCGGCGCTCGGCCTTGACCAGCGCACCATCGTCAGCTCGCTGCAGGCACAGAACGCGATCACGCCTTCGGGCGTGCTGCAGGCCGGGCCGGAGCGGATCAGCGTCCGCGTCAGCGGTCAGTTCACGTCCGAAGAGAGCCTCAAGGCGATCAATCTCCGGGTCAACGACCGCTTTTTCCCGCTGACCGATGTCGCCACCATCCGGCGCGGCTACGTCGATCCGCCGACCTCGCTGTTCCGCTTCAACGGCGAGCCGGCGATTGCGCTGACGATCGGCATGAAAGCCGGCGCCAACCTGCTGCAGTTCGGCGAGGCGCTGAAGGAGGAGATGAAGCGGATCTCCGCCGATCTGCCGGTCGGCGCCGAAGTGCATCTGGTGTCGGACCAGCCGCAAATCGTCGACGAGGCGGTGTCGGGTTTCACCCGGGCGCTGTTCGAGGCGGTGGCGATCGTGCTGGTGATCAGCTTCATCAGCCTCGGCATGCGCGCCGGCTTGGTGGTCGCGATCTCGATCCCGCTGGTGCTGGCGATCACCTTCATGGTGATGTCCTATTCGGGGATCTCGCTGCAGCGGATTTCGCTCGGCGCGCTGATCATCGCGCTCGGCCTCTTGGTCGACGACGCCATGATTGCGGTCGAGATGATGGTGGCGCGGCTGGAGGTCGGCGACTCGCTCGCCAAGGCCGCGACCCATGTCTACACGTCGACCGCGTTCCCGATGCTCACCGGCACGCTGGTGACGGTGGCGGGCTTCATTCCGATCGGCCTCAACAACAGCGCGGCGGGCGAATTCACCTTCACGCTGTTCGTGGTGATCGCGGTGTCGCTGCTGACGTCGTGGATCGTCGCGGTGCTGTTCACGCCGCTGCTCGGCGTGACCATCCTGCCCGACAAGATGAAGAACCACCACGAGACCAAGGGCCGGTTCGCGACGATGTTCAGCCGGATGCTCGGCTTCTGCATGCGGCACCGCTGGCTGACGATCGGACTGACGCTGGCGGCTTTCGCGCTGTCGCTGGTCGGCATGGGTTTCGTGCAGCAGCAGTTCTTCCCGAATTCGGACCGCAAGGAACTGATCGTCGACTGGAACCTGCCGCAGAACAGCTCGATCGCCGAGACCAACGCGCAGATGGCCAAGTTCGAGCGCGAGGCGCTGACGGGACGGCCGGGCATCGATCACTGGTCGACCTATGTGGGGCAGGGCGCTCCGCGCTTCGTGCTGTCGTTCGATGTCGAACCGTCGAACGCCACCTTCGGCCAGATGGTGATCGTGACCAAGAGCCTCGCCGACCGCGACCGGCTGCGGCCGGAGCTGCAGGCTTACTTGCGCAAGACCTTCCCGGGCACCGACGCGCTGGTGAAACTGCTCGACATCGGTCCGCCGGTGGGACGGCCGGTGCAGTATCGCGTCAGCGGGCCGGACATCGCCAAGGTGCGCGGCTTCGCGCAGCAGCTCGCCGGCATCGTCGCCGCAAATCCGCATCTCGGCGAAGTGGTGTTCGACTGGATGGAGCCGGCGCGGGTGATCAAGGTCGACGTGCTGCAGGACAAGGCGCGTCAGCTCGGCGTCACGTCGGAAGACATCGCCTCGACGCTCAACGGCATCCTCGACGGCGCCACCATCACCCAGGTGCGTGACGACATCTATCTCGTCAACGTACTCGGCCGCGCCAATGACGCCGAGCGCGGCTCGATCGAGACGCTGCGCAACCTGCAACTGTCCGGCGGCAGCGGCCAGACGGTGCCGCTCGCGGCGGTCGCGACGTTCCGCTACGAGCTGGAGCAGCCGACGATCTGGCGCCGCGCGCGGCTGCCGACCGTCACGGTCAAGGCCAGCGTGATCGACGAGGTGCAGCCGGCGACGGTGGTCGAGCAGCTGAAGCACTCGGTCGGCGAGTTCACCGCCAAGCTGCCGGTCGGCTATTCGGTGACCGTCGGCGGCGCGGTCGAAGAGAGCGGCAAGTCGCAAGCGCCGATCGTCGCTGTGGTGCCGATCATGCTGTTCGTGATGGCCACCGTGCTGATGATCCAGCTGCAGAGCTTCCAGCGGCTGTTCCTGGTGTTCGCGGTGGCGCCGCTGGCGCTGATCGGTGTGGTTGCGGCGCTGCTGCCGAGCCGTGCGCCGCTCGGCTTCGTCGCCATCCTCGGCGTGCTGGCGCTGATCGGCATCCTGATCCGAAACTCGGTGATCCTGATCGTGCAAATCGAACAGTTGCGCAGCGAGGGACGTCCACCTTGGGATGCGGTGACGGAAGCGACCGAGCACCGGATGCGGCCGATCATGCTGACCGCGGCGGCGGCGAGCCTGGCGCTGATCCCGATCGCGCGTGAAGTGTTCTGGGGACCGATGGCCTACGCGATGATGGGCGGCATCATCGTCGGCACGGTGCTCACCCTGTTGTTCCTGCCTGCGCTGTACATTGCGTGGTTCCGCATCAAGGCGCCGACACAAGAGGCTTAGGATGGCTAGTTCGAGTCAAACACCGCCCGATCTTCCGCTGTGCCGCGGCGACCGCGTTCGGATGAGTCCGCTCGGCCGCGAGCGGCATCCGCGCTACGGCACCCGTGAAGGCGTCATCGTCGGGCAGGGCTCGCCGAGCAGTTGGCGGGTGAAGTTCGACGACCGCAAGACCATCCAGGCGATCCATCAGGACTATCTCGAGCGCGTTCCGGGGCAGGCGCCGCGCTTCGACACGTCCGAGCCCTGGAGCCGCTGGCGCGACGATCCGCCGGCGACCCCGTAGTCGCGCGTCCCTCGTTCCTGCTGGTGTCCTGATGTCCCGCGTGCCTCGCTCGTTTGTCGTCGTTGTCGCGCTGGCGTCGAGCTGCTTGCTCGCCGCCTGTGCAAGCCTGCCGCGCCAGCCCTACACGGCCGCCGAAGCCGCCAAGGCACGGATCCTCGATCGCGACGATCTGCGGCGCTACGCCGACGATCCGCCGTCCGCCTTTGTGGATGGTCGCCGGATTTCCGGACCGCAGACCTACCTCGCGCTGTCCGGCGGTGGCGCCGACGGAGCCTATGGTGCGGGCGTGCTGGCGGGATGGACGGCCGCAGGGAGCCGGCCGTCGTTCTCGATCGTGTCCGGCGTCAGCACCGGGGCGCTGATTGCGCCATTCGCCTATATCGGCCCGCGCTACGACGACACGCTGCGGGAGCTCTACACCAGCGGCGTGGCCGAGAGCCTGCTGGAGGATCCGAACCCGTTCAACGCGATCTTCGGCTCCGGCCTGTTCGGCAACAAGCGCCTGCGCGAACTGGTTGCCCGGTACATCGATGCCAGTTTCATGGACGAGGTGGCCGAGCAGTACGCCAAGGGGCGGAGGCTGTTCGTCGTCACCACCAATCTGGATTCGCAGCGCTCGGTGATTTGGGACATGGGCCGGATCGCGGCGCTGCGGACGCCGGAGAGTCTCAATCTGTTCAGGGATGTCGTCGCGGCTTCGGCGAGCATTCCGGCCGTGTTCCCGCCGATGCTGGTCAATGCCGAAGCCGATGGCGTCCGGTTCCAGGAGATGCATGTGGATGGCGGCGTGATGTCGCCGGTGCTGACCTTGCCGGAGGCGTATCTGATGCGTAGTGCCTCGTGGGACAAGTCGCTCAACCTGCAGCTCTACATCCTGATGAATAATACCATTGAACCGGAGTTCCAGCTGGTGCGCGATCGTGCGCTGGACATCGCCGCGCGGGCCTCGTCGTCGATGATCAAGGCGCAGACCCGGTCGATCCTCTACAGCACCTACGCGTTCGCCCGCCGCAACAAATACGGTTTCAATCTGTCCTATATCGAGAGCGACCGGCCGCCGTCGCCGCCCGGCTTCGACACCGCCTACATGCGCTCGCTGTACCAATACGGCTACGATCGCGCGCGCAGCGGCCATGCCTGGTCGAGCGCACCGCCGGCGGATGATGCCGCACCGGCGCCCGTCGCGGCCACCACCCCGGCGCGCCACGTCGCCGGTGTCCAATAACGACGCGCTGTGAGCGCGGCGTCCACCGCTTTCGCGTGCGGTGGACGAGTGAGGCGAAGATGTCTGCAATCCGGTTCACGACGGCCCTGACGGCCGCGGTGCTGTTGTTTTGTCCGGCTTCGGCCGCGGTGTCCGATCGTGGCCACGAGCCGACGGTGCAGCCGCCGCCGGCGACGTCCACCGACGAGCCGACCGGTTCGGTGACGATCGCGCGCGGCAGCGGCGCCGACCTGATCCGGATGGTGGAGAAGAAGCTGCCCGGCGTGCGGGTGTTCGATCTCAACCTCACCGACGAAGGCTCGGTGCCGTGGTTCGAGGTCAAGTCGTACCGGGGAGATCAGGTGTGGAGCACCATGATCGACGTCGCCACGCGTCGGATCGTTCGCTCATCTGAGGCGAAACCTGCCTCCGATCTCGACGCCGAGACCCTGCGCGACCTCGGCGATTTCCGGCGGATCAAGATGAAGCTGTCCGAGGCG
This sequence comes from Rhodopseudomonas sp. G2_2311, assembly GCF_047501505.1. NCBI lineage: Bacteria > Pseudomonadati > Pseudomonadota > Alphaproteobacteria > Hyphomicrobiales > Nitrobacteraceae > Rhodopseudomonas > Rhodopseudomonas sp. G2_2311. The sequence continues at coordinate 81,887 of NZ_JAZDRK010000020.1, read as the reverse complement.
GTGGTGATCGCCGAGCAGCTCAGTGGCGGGCGCGCGATCAGCGCCGGGCTGCACCGCGGCGATAACAAGCTGGTGTTCGTGGTCGTGGTGGTGGCGGACGGCGCGCTGAAAGAAGTCACCGTGGAGCCGGACAAGTAGCGCCGTCTCGCGGCGCTTGGCTGCTTCAGCTCTTGTCGAGATCCTCGACCACCTGCACCAGCGTCTGCTTGACCTCGGTGCGATCCGCCGTGACGGTGTCGATGAATAGCCGCATCCCGGGCAGTTCCTTGCGGATCACGTCGGTCGATCCCGAGGTCTTCAAGCCGCGGACCTCATAGGCGCGCACCGGCTCGCTGAAGCCTTTCACCGTAAGGGCAGGACGCTCCTCGGCGTCGATCAAATCGTTCACCAGTGACCAGGTGACGTGCGAGATCAGGATCGAGCCGGGCTCGCAGTTTTGCTCCAGGCGCGAGGTGAGGTTCACGGCGCCGCCGACGATGGTGTAGTCCATCCGGTCCGGGCTGCCGAAATTGCCGACGGTGCAGAAGCCGGTGTTGATGCCGATGCGGACCCGGAACGGGCGCTCGGCGCCGGCGTCGATCCACTCCATCTCCAGCTGCTTCAGTTTCTCCTGCATCTCGATCGCCATCATCACGCAGGCGACCGCGTCCTCCTTGACGCCGCGGCTCTCCGGATCGCCGAAGAACGCGAGCACGGCATCGCCGACATATTTGTCGATCGTCGCGCCATGCTTGAGCGCGATCTGCGCCATCTCGGCCAGATAGCGGTTGAGCATCGCGGTGAGGTCTTCCGACTCCAGCTTGTCGGTGGTGGCCGTGAAGTTGGCGATGTCGGACAGGAAGATCGTCAGCTTCTTGCGCTTGGAGGCGATCTCGGCATCCTGATGGCCGCTGAAAATCGACGAGTACACCTGCGGCGACAGATACTTCGAGAGCGCGGCCGACAGCCCTTCAAGACTACGGTTCCGCGTCTCCAGCTCCTCGGTGCGCTGCTTCACCATCGAGTCGAGATATTCCTCGCGCGCGGCGACTTGTCCGGCCATGCCGGTGAAAACCCGGGCCAATTGGCCGAGCTCGTCGTGGCGGGTCGCGACAGGCGTCAGCGAATTCGGATCGAACTTCTGCGACTCCAGCGCGGCCGCGGCACGGGTGATCTGGCGCAGCGGGGCCGCCTGATAGCGGGCGACCCCGATCGACAGCAGGATGCCGAGCGCGGCGATCGCCGACGCGGTGACGGCCGCGATCTCGGCCTGGCTCTGCACCGTCGCCCAGACACGGTTCATCGGCAGGCGAACCAGCGCGGCACCAACGATCTCCTTCTGCTCGTTGCGCACCGGCGCGATCACGCTGAGGTTCTGGCGACTCTCGACGTGCCGGGTCTGGCCGTCGGCGATCACCAGACGCACCGGGCCAAGTTCTTTCTCGTTGGGACCGTCGCGGCGATCGGCGCCGTACACGCCGGGGCCGACCAGCGCATCGAGCTTGCGGTCGAACACCCACACCGCATCGATATCGCCGTCGGCCAGCAGATTCTCGACCGTGCGCGGCAGGCCGATCTTCATCGTCAGCTGCTGCAGGAATTTGGCGCTGCGCCCGACCTGGATGATGCGCGGCTTGTCGATGCCGCCGACGCCGACATATTTGAAATGCTGATTGTCGATGTCGCGCTTGCGGGCGTCCTGATTGACCACCTTCTTCTGGCCGGTGAGCAGATCGTGGAAGGCGTAGGCCTGCGGCTGCATCTGCGGCGAATTGCTGAAGGTGAAATTCACGTCCGGCAGGCTGTGCAGATAGGCGTGGCCTTTCTCGTCGGTGATCCAGATCTCGTCGAGAACGGTGTCGTCGGTGATCGACTTCAGTCGGCGATTGATCTCGGTCGGCGTCATGCCGGCGCGTTCGGCGGCCTCGACGAAATGGCCGAGCAGTGTGCCTTCGGCGGTCATCTCCTCGGCGATGATCCCCTCGACTTCGGTCGGGATCGAAGCGGCGAGACTGGCGCTGCGCGCCAGCAGCCGCGCGACTTTCTCACCCGACGCTTCGGCTTCGGTGATGATCGCGCGCCGTGTGGTCCAGGTCAGCAAGGCGGCGGTTACGAGCGTGGCGCCGACCGTCAGCACCGTGACCAGCAGGACCAACCGTGTGGTAAATTTCATGAAAGAACCTGTGCTTGCCGCCGGCGATGTGTTCCCGCCAGCGGAGAGGCGCGCGAGGCGCTGCAAACATCGCAAAACAGCCCGCGCGCTGCGACCGGCGGACTATCCATGCGGACCGATGGCACTGTCAAATCGCCTCAGATGCGCCACCACGTCGCGCGCCAAGCACGCATGATGGTGCTGACCTCGTAGCAACTCCGCCGCGGGCCGGCATTGTGACCCGTCAATCCGTCGGCGGCCTTTGAATCGAAGGCGAGGGATCGCAGGTCTCGACTGAAACTCAGGTCGCTTTGTCGCCTGTCAGTGGCGCCGCGTAAGCAGCCAGGAACACCGGCACGGCACGGTCGACGCATTGATCGATCTCGCTGGCGGAGATGGCCTCGCCAAATTGCAGCGAGCGGCGATAAGCGATCTCGGATTCCAGCAGCGCCAACAGGTGATGCGCTGCCACCCCCGGATTGGCAGCATGCAGGCGGCCAGCTTTGGTTGCGGCGTCGATATAGCGGGTGAACGCCTCGACCGCTTTGCCAGGACCCGCGTCGTAGAAAATCCGCCCGAGATTGCCGATCCGGCCGTGCGCCACCGCAAGGCGGTGGGCCGTGGTAGCGTCCTCGGCCAGCACGCGATGCAGTAGTCTCTTGCCGAACTCGGTGAGCACACGCTGCGGATCGTCGGTGGCGCGCGCCTCGAGATCTTCGTACATGCCGCGGATCTGCTTGCCGGCGACGCGCAGCGCGACGTGTACGAACAGCTCTTCCTTGGACGGGAAGTAGCCATACAGCGTCGCCTTCGAGCCCCCGAGCCTGCTGGCGATTTCCGACATCGAGGCGCCGTCGAGGCCGCGTTCTTTGAACACCTCGACCGCGGTGTCGAGGATCGCATCCCGCTTGGCTTCCGTCCGAACCCTGACCATCGCTCTCCGTCACCTCGCCAATTCGCCCGGCGTCCTCCGCAATCATACTGAACGTACGGTCATATTGACAGTCTCACGTGCGAATAATAACCGTACGTTTGGTTTTATTATGAACCGGCCGACGGTGCTTCCGGCCCGGCTTGGAAAGACGAGACGGCGATGAGAGAGATCGTGGGGTTTCGTGCCGCCATCATCGCGATGGCGCTGATCCTCGGAGCTTGCGACTCCGCAGCTCCGAAGCCCGATCATGGCGCCGCGGGGCCGACCAAGCTGCCGCAGCCGGTGATGGTGGTGCCGGTGCGGTTCGAGGAGGGCGCCCGGACGCGGACCTTCGCCGCCACCATCCGTCCCAGCATCGAGAGCGACCTCGGCTTTCGGATCAGCGGCAAGGTGGCGCGGCGGCTGGTGCGGACCGGCGATTTCGTGCGCAGCGGCCAGCCGCTGCTGACGCTCGATACCAATGATCTCCGTCTGCAGCGCGAGCAGGCCGAAGCCGAAGTGAAGGCGGCGCAATCCAACCTGATTCAGGCCGAGGCCGACGAAGGCCGCGCGACCGATCTGCAGAGCAAGGGCTGGATGGCGAACGCCGCGTTGCAGAAGGCTCACGCCACCGCCGAGGAGGCGCGCAGCCGGCTCGTCCGCGCGCAGCGTGCGCTCGATCTCGCCGGGCACGCGCTCGACTACGCCACCCTCGAAGCCGATGCGGACGGCGTGATCACCGCGACGCCGATCGAGCCGGGCCAAGTGATCAGCGCCGGACAGGCCGCGGTCCGCCTGGCGCGGCTGTCGGAGCTGGAGGCGGTGGTCGCGCTGCCGGAGAGTTACGTCGAGCGGGTCGGTCGCGCCTCCGCCTCGCTGACGCTGTGGTCGCTGCCCGGCAAGAGCTACGAGGTGCGGCTGCGCGAACTATCCTTTGCGGCCGATCCGGCGACACGGACCTTTGCGGCGCGCTTCGTGATCCCCGGCGCGGACGACAAGGTGCGGATCGGCATGAGCGCCACGCTGACGCTGCGCGAGCAGGACGAGCGGCGCTTCGCACGGCTGCCGCTGACGGCGATCTACAATCACGGCCGCGGCGCCGCGGTGTTCGTGGTCGGCGACGGCGGCGAATTGCGCGAGCGGCCGGTGACGATCGAGCGCTATGAGGATCGCGATGTGCTGGTGACCTCCGGCGTCAGCGACGGCGAAACCGTCGTCGCGCTCGGTGTCGAAAAGCTCGATCCGGCGCTGACCGTGCGGCCGATCTCCACGCTCTCGCTCAGCTCGGCGGGCAAGTGATGCAGCGGCCCAATCTCTCCGCATGGGCGGTAGCACATCCGTCCTTGATGCTGTTCCTGATCCTGATGATCAGCGTCGCCGGACTGCTGTCGTATCAGCGTCTCGGCCGCGCCGAGGATCCGTCCTACACCATCAAGGTCGCGGTGGTGACGGCGACATGGCCCGGCGCGACGGCCGAAGAGATGCAGCTTCAGGTCGCGGACCGGATCGAGAAGAAGCTGCAGGAGCTGCCCTGGTTCGACAAGATCACGACCTATTCCAAGCCCGGCTTCACCGCGGCGCAGATGGAGTTTCGCGACACCACGCCGCCGGCGCAAATCCCTTGGCTGTTCTATCTGATCCGCAAGAAGATGGCCGACGTGAAGCCGGACCTGCCCGACGGTGTGGCCGGGCCGGAGGTCAACGACGAATACGGCGACGTCGACTCGATCGTCTATACGCTGCGCTCCGACAGCGCCGACTACGCGGTGTTGAAGCGGATGGCGGAGCAGGTGCGGCAGCGGCTGCTGAAAGTGCCGAACGTCTCCAAGGTGACGATCTACGGCACCCAGGACGAGCGCATCTTCGTCGACTTCGACCACGTCAAGCTCGCCAATCTCGGCATCGCGCCGCGCACGATCTTCGACAGCCTCGCCAAGCAGAACGACCTCGCGCCGGTCGGCATGGTGCAGACCCAGTCGACCCGGATTCCGCTGCGCGTCTCCGGCGCGTTCGACGGCGTTCGCGCCGTGGAAGAAACCCCGATCGCCTCCAACGGCACGGTGATCAGGCTCGGCGACATCGCCACCGTGTCGCGCGGCTTCATCGATCCGCCGCAGTTTCTGGTTCGGCAGCGCGGCGTTCCGGCGCTGGCGATCGGCATCGTGATGCGCAAGGGCGCCAACATCCTGGAGCTCGGCGCGGACGTCGAAGCGTCGATGGCCGAGGTCGAACGCGCTACGCCGGTCGGCGTCACCTTCGAGCGGATCGCTAATCAGCCCGCGGTCGTCCGGGACGCGGTCGGCGACTTCATGCGTTCCTTCGTCGAGGCCCTGGCGATCGTGCTGTTCGTCAGTTTCGTGTCGCTCGGCTGGCGCGTCGGCATCGTGGTCGCGACCTCGGTGCCGCTGGTGCTCGGCATCGTGTTCACGCTGATGCTGACGATCGGCATCGATCTGCACCGGATTTCGCTCGGCGCGCTGATCATCGCGCTCGGCCTGCTGGTCGACGACGCCATCATCGCGGTCGAGATGATGGTGGTGAAGATGGAGCAGGGCTTCGATCGGGCGCGCGCCGCGTCGTTCGCCTGGGAATCCACCGCGTTTCCGATGCTCACCGGCACGCTGGTTACCGCGGCAGGCTTTCTGCCGGTCGGCATGGCGGCGAGCGGCACCGGCGAATATGCCGGCAGCATCTTCTGGGTGGTCGGCATTGCGCTGCTGGCGTCATGGGCTGTGGCGGTGATCCTGACGCCGTATCTCGGCTTCGTGCTGCTGCCGCACTCGCTGAGTACCGGGACCGCGCACGCGGTCTATGACAACGGCCTGTATCGCCGCTTTCGCAGCGTCGTCACCTGGTGCATCCATCACCGCCTGATTGTGATCGGCATCACCATCGCGGCCTTCGCGATCTCGATCGTCGGCTTCGGCAAGATCCAGCGGCAGTTCTTTCCGACCTCCGACCGCACCGAGCTGTTCGTCGAATTGCGGCTGCCGGGCGGCAGCGGGATCGAGGCAACGCTCGCCAATGCCCAGCAAGCCGAAGCGCTGGTTGCAAGTGATGACGACGTCGTCACCTGGAGCACCTATGTGGGCAAAGGCCCGCCGCGCTTCCTGCTCAACGTCAATCCCGAACTGCCGAACGAGTCGTACGGCGAACTCGTCATCGTCACCAAGGACAGCGCCGCGCGCGAGCGGGTGAAGCGCAAGATCGAGCAGGCTGTCGCCGATGGCGCGATCGCCGGCGCGCGGGTGCGGGTGAAGCGGCTGGCCTATGGTCCCCCGATCAAGTTTCCGGTGCAGTTCCGAGTAATTGGCGAGGACCCCAACACAGTGCGGTCGATCGCCTACCAGGTCCGCGATATCATGCGCGGCAATCCGAACGTGATCGAGCCGCAGCTCGATTGGAACGAGCAGATGCCCTCGGTGCGTCTGGTAGTCGATCAGGATCGGGCGCGGGCGCTCGGGCTCGATCCGCAGACCATCTCGCAGACGCTGCAGATGCTGATGACCGGCGCGCCGGTGACCACCGTGCGTGACCGGACCGAGAAGGTCGTGGTGGTGGCGCGGGCGATCGCGGCGCAGCGCAACGATCTCGGCGCCATCGACGATCTCACCGTGCTGTCGCGCAACGGCGTGCCGGTGCCGCTGTCGCAGATCGCCGAGATCCGCGAAGGCCACGAGGAGGCGATCCAGTGGCGGCGCGACCGCGACATGGCGATCACCGTGCGCAGCGATGTGCGCGACGGCGTGCAGGCGCCGTTCGTCTCGTCGGTGGTGTGGGGCGCGCTGGCCGGTCTGCGCCAGCACCTGCCGGCCGGTTACCGGATCGAACTCGGCGGTGCGATCGAGGACTCGTCGAAAGCCAACGGTGCGTTGTTCGCGGTGGTGCCGGCCATGCTGGTGGTGATGCTGACCGTGCTGATGCTTCAGCTGCAGAGCTTCGCCAAGCTGGCGCTGGTGTTGCTGACGGCTCCGCTCGGCCTGATCGGCGCCTGCGCCGGGCTGCTGCTGTTCGGCAAGCCGTTCGGCTTCGTGGCGCTGCTCGGACTGATCGCGCTGGCCGGCATGATCATTCGCAACTCGGTGATCCTGGTCGACCAGATCGAGCAGGACATCGCGGCGGGGCATCCGCGCGAGGAGGCGATCGTCGGCGCCACCGTCCGCCGCGCGCGGCCGGTGGTCCTGACTGCGCTCAGTGCCGTGCTGGCGATGATCCCGCTGACGCGGTCGAGCTTCTGGGGCCCGATGGCGGTCGCGATCATGGGCGGACTGCTGGTCGCCACCGTGCTGACGCTGCTGTTCCTGCCGGCGCTGTACGCGGCGTGGTTCTGCCGCGATCCGGCCTCGACATCGTCGCTGCGGCAACGCCTCGGCGGGCTCCTGGAGGCGGCCCGCGCCAGGTTCAGCTCATCGGTCCCGGCGATCCTGCGCCGGCGCGCGGAATCTGGACGCTGACTGCTGCCCGCCGCGCGGGGAGACAGGAGCCAGAACGGGCTGGAAATCGCCGGATTCCCGGGCTACCAGCAGCCTTGACGCCGCCCGCCAATCCGCCGACATACTCAAATATGCAGCTTCATCAGCCACATCGCTTCTCCGTCGCGCCGATGATGGAGTGGACTGACAGCCCCTGTCGGGTCTTCCATCGGCTGCTGACCAAGCGTGCGTTGCTCTACACCGAGATGGTCACCACCGGAGCGGTGATCCACGGTGACCGGCAGCGGCTGCTCGGCTTCGATGCGAGCGAACATCCGCTGGCGCTGCAGCTCGGCGGCTCCAATCCGAACGACCTCGCCACCTCGGCGAAGATCGGCGAGGACTTCGGCTACGACGAGATCAACATCAACGTCGGCTGCCCATCCGATCGAGTGAAGGAAGGCCGGTTCGGCGCCTGCCTGATGGCGGAGCCGGAGCTGGTCGCCGAGGGCGTCGCCGCGATGAAGCGGGCCGTCTCGGTGCCGGTGACGGTGAAGTGCCGGATCGGGATCGACGATCAGGATCCCGAGGTCGCGCTCGACGCGCTGGCGCGCGCGGTGGTCGCAGCCGGCGCCGACGCGCTGATCGTGCACGCCCGCAAGGCGTGGCTGAACGGGCTGTCGCCGAAAGAGAACCGCGATATCCCGCCGCTCGATTACGACCGGGTGTATCGGCTGAAGCGCGCGATGCCGCAGGTGCCGATCATCATCAACGGCGGCATCGGCAGCATCGCGGAGGCCAAGCGGCATCTCGACCACGTCGACGGCGTGATGCTCGGCCGTGCCGCCTATCAGGAGCCGTGGCGGCTGCTCGAGGTCGATCCGGAGCTGTTCGGCGAGCCGGCGCCTTATGCCTCGATGAAGGAAGCGCTCGAAGCGCTGATCCCGTATATCGAGCGCCAGCTCGCGCAAGGCCTGCGGCTCCACGCGATCACCCGCCACGTCATCGGCGCGTATCAGGGCGTGCCCGGCGCGCGCGCGTTCCGTCGCTATCTGTCCGAATTCGGCGTCAAACCTGACGCCGACGCCAGCGTGCTGTTGAAGGCGATGGTGGCGGTGACGGAGCGGGCGGAGGTCGCGGCCGCTTAAGGCCCGTGCGATCAGGGATACCCGCGCAGCCGGAGCTGATCGGCGCGGACTTCCCAGCTTTCGAGGCGGTCGAGGAAGCTCATGCCGAGCAGGTTGGTCTTCATCTGGCCCCGCGGCACCACCAGGGCCGGGACCGAGCGCTCGACCAGTTTGCCGATCGCCAGGCTGTCGAGCGACAGCCGCGCGGCGCGGGTATGGCCGCCGGCGGTTTCCAGTTCGACGTTGAAGTTCAGCAGCTCAAGCGGCAGGCCCGCCGCCTTGGCGGTCTCGTAGGTCAGCACCACCGAAGTCGCACCGGTGTCGATCACCATCGGCGCCGACACGCCGTTGACCTTGGCGCTGACCGCGAACTCGCCGCCGGTGCCGCGCGGGATCTCGACCATGCGCGAACTGGCCGCTTCGGCCGCCGCGGTGGCGGCAGCGACGCGCTTCTTCAGCATCGTCGACATCGCATCACCGGCCGCGGAAATCCGCTTCGGGTCGCCATAGGCGACCACCGCGCCCGCGGTCCCGATCAGCACCATGAGCACCAGCAGAATGCGGCTCATGACGCACCTGAAAGAGCGCGCGCTACGCGGGCGTGTCCGTCGCCGAGGCGCGGCGCCGGCGTGGCTGCGGCACATCCATGCCGGCGTCGGCCATCCGCTGCGGCAGGCCGGCCATGATGGCGAGCCGTTCGGCACTGGCCATTCGCGGCCAGCGCGCGATCTCCGGCATGGTGCGGCCACAGCCGTAGCAGAGGTTGGTCTGCGGATTGATCATGCAGACCGCGATGCAGGGCGTTTCGATGTTCATGTCGGATGGTGGCTGACATTGGTCGCCTCCCGCAAGTCCCGATCTTACAATCCGGTGCCGGCGTTCATGATCGGCTGCCGGCGCGCGCGGGCGGACTCGGAGGTGGTGACCGAGTCCGGCTGCAGCGGCGGCGCCTCGTCGGCGAGCGGCGCCAGCGCCGACATCACCCGCTCGGGCGGGAAGGTGACGATCACTTCGGTGCCGATCCGCAGTTTGGATTTTAGCGTGAAGGTGCCGCCGTGCATGTCGATCAGGCTCTTGGCGATCGGCAGGCCGAGGCCGGCACCCTGTTCGGCGGATTTGATCGAATTCGAGCCCTGGCCGAACGAGGCCAGCACGATCGGGATCTCCTCCTCAGGAATGCCGGAGCCGGTGTCCTTGACGCTGAGATACTGGCCGCCGGATGCCGTCCAGCCGGCCTTCAGCCAGATCTCGCCGCCCTGCGGGGTGAACTTGATCGCGTTCGACAACAGGTTGAGCACCACCTGACGCACCGCGCGCTCGTCGCCCCAGATCCGCGGCATACCCTGTTCGAACACTTCGTGGATGGTGATGCCGCGGCTGGAGGCGCGCAGCTTGAGCAGGTGGTGACAGTCGGTCACCACATGCACCAGCGAGATCGCTTCCTCGTTCAGCTCGTAGCGGCCGGCTTCGATCCGCGACAGATCGAGGATCTCGTTGATCAGGTTGAGCAGGTGGACGCCGGAATTGTGGATGTCGGCCGAATAGTCTTTGTAGGCCGGCACCGCATGGGCGCCGAAGATCTCGCTCTTCATCACTTCCGAAAAGCCCAGAATGGCGTTGAGCGGCGTGCGCAGCTCGTGGCTCATCTGCGCCAGAAAGCGCGACTTGGCGACGTTGGCGGCCTCGGCGCGATGCCGGGCCTCGTCGGAGATCGCCTTGGACTGTTCGAGCTCGGCGATCAGCACGTCCTTCTCGGCGCGCGCCTGCAGCGTCGCCAGCGTGGTCGAGTGCAGCCGGTGGGCGAGCAGGGCGAAGTAGCCTTCCGCCGCGACGGTGAGTGCCGCCAGCACGTATTTGTCGAACGAGCCGCTGAGCGCGAAGTTGACCGCGATCGCGGCGGTCACCGGCATCGTCGCGGCCAGCGCGGCGATCGGCAGGCTCGCCGCCAGCATGGACGACACCGCCACCACCAGCAGCATCAGGAACATCAGAAGCGTGCTGGAGACGACGTTGAGTTCGGTCGGGTGGATCAGGATTGCGGTCCATGCCAGGCCGTACAGCAGGTCGAGCAAGATAAAGCGCCGCCGCCAGGTGCGGGTGCGCGGCACCGAGGCCGGCTCCTGGAGGAAGCGGTTGCAGTTGCGGATCACCACGGCGTGGATGCTGAGCATCGCCACCGTCCAGGCGCCCGCCGGCAGCGGGTCCATCCAGATCCCGAACAGTACGCCGGTGACGACCACCAGCAGCATCACGACGTAGGAGGCGGACAGCCGGGTCTCGGCATATTGCCGGACCAGTTCGTGATCGAAGGCGGGGCGGGTGCCGCTGGTCGAGGTCAGGCGGTCGCGCGCCTCGCGCACCCGCTGTGCCGCCGCGCGCCGGTTGCGCGCCGGCGCGGCCACCGGAGGCTCAGCCGGAAGCTGGAAGACTTCAGGCTTTTCGGCGGACTCACTCATCAACCAACACAAATCCTGCGCGAGAACGCGCGCGGTTTCCCCAGCCTATATCTGGCCACAAATCCTTAAGAGCAGCCTTAGAGGGAAAATTATTCCGGTTAACAGCTGGCTAACAATCGCGGTGAATGAGCCGTGAAAACCGCGATTGCAGCCCTGTTCCGCGCTGGCTCAGCGCTCCAGTCGCGCCAGCAGGCTGGACGTGTCCCAGCGGCGGCCGCCCATCTTCTCGACCTCGGCGTAGAAGGTGTCGACCAGCGCCGTGACCGGCAGGCTGGCCCCGTTGCGGCGTGCTTCGGAAAGACAGATCGACAGATCCTTGCGCATCCATTCGACCGCGAAGCCGAAATCGTATCTGCCGTCGTTCATGGTCTTGTGGCGGTTCTCCATCTGCCACGACTGCGCGGCGCCCTTGGAGATGGTGTCGATCACCGCGTTGACGTCGAGGCCTGCCTTCTTGGCGAAGTGGATGCCCTCCGACAGGCCTTCGACCAGCCCGGCGATGCAGATCTGATTGACCATCTTGGTGAGCTGACCGCTGCCGGCGGGGCCCAGCAGCTTGCACATCCGTGCGTAGGCGGCGATCACCGGCTCGGCCTTGGCGAAGTCCTCCGGCCGGCCACCGCACATCACCGTCAGTACGCCGTTCTCGGCGCCGGCCTGGCCACCCGACACCGGCGCATCGATGAAGTGGAAGCCCGCCTTGCTTGCAGCCGCGTCGAGCTCGCGCGCGACTTCGGCGGAGGCGGTGGTGTGGTCGACGAAGATCGCGCCATTGCTCATCGCGCCGAACGCGCCGTCAGCGCCGGTGGTGACGGCGCGGAGGTCGTCGTCGTTGCCGACGCAGGCCATCACGAAGTCCTGGCCCGCCGCAGCTTCGGCCGGGGTCGGCGCGGCGCGGCCGCCGAACTTCTCGGCCCAGGCCTGCGCCTTCGCGGCCGTGCGATTGTAGACCGTCACCTCATGGCCGCCTTTCGTCACGAGATGTCCGGCCATCGGAAACCCCATGACGCCGAGACCGATGAAAGCGACTTTGGCCATGTCTGGACCCTTCGGTTGCGACGGCGCGAGCCGGTCGCGCCTGATCGAGTGGAGGTGAGGGCGGCCCGCTGCGGGGCACGCGAGGAGGAGGCGTCAGCATAGGCGACGAGCTTCGCGGAGCAAGTCTGCGGTCTCGCTGGAACGTAAGGCAAAGCGATCATCTTGCGGTGCAGCATGGTTCCGCGCGGGCCGCTTCAGAAGCGACGGCCGATGGCTAATTCCCGGCTTGAACCGAGCGATGGCATGTGATCGGTGGGCACGCGAAGCGGCAGGAGACTTCCAGTGAGCGTGACCCAGCAACAGATTCTCGACAGCCTGGCCAAGGTGGCGACGCCGCGTGGCGTGCCGCTGACCAAAGCCAGCGTGCTGTCCGAGATCGCCATCACCGACGGCAAGGTGTACTTCTCGATCAACGTCGATGCGGCCGAGGCGCGGGCTTGGGAGAGCGTGCGCAGCGATGCTGAGGCAGCCGTGCGCGGCACGTCTGGCGTGAAGAGCGCGCTGGTCGCGCTGACTGCCGAGCGTCAGCCGGGCAGCGCTCCGGCGCAGCGGCCCGGCGTGGCGCCGGTGTCGGCGCATCGTCCGGCCGGTGCGCCCGGAGCCGGTCTGCCGAAACAGGCGGGCATTCCCGGCGTCGGCGCGATCATCGCCGTCGCGTCCGGCAAAGGCGGCGTCGGCAAATCGACCACTGCGCTGAATCTCGCGCTCGGCCTGCGCGACCTCGGCCTCAAGGTCGGCCTGCTCGATGCCGACATCTATGGTCCGTCGGTGCCGCGCCTGACCGGCATCAACGAGAAGCCGCAGCTCGACGATAGCCGCCGGATGATTCCGATCGCGCGGTTCGGCCTGTCGATCATGTCGATCGGCTTCCTGGTCGACGAAGAGGCGGCGATGATCTGGCGCGGTCCGATGGTGATGTCGGCGATCACGCAGATGCTGCGCGACGTCGACTGGGGCAAGCTCGACGTGCTGGTGGTCGACATGCCGCCCGGCACCGGTGACGCGCAGCTGACGCTGGCGCAGACTGTGCCGCTGAAGGGCGCGGTGATCGTGTCGACGCCGCAGGATCTGGCGCTGATCGATGCCCGCCGTGGCCTTGCGATGTTCACCAAGGTGAATGTCCCGGTGATCGGCATCGTCGAGAACATGAGTTACTTCCTCTGCCCGGAATGCGGCACCCGGTCCGACGTGTTCGGGCATGGCGGAGCGCGGCACGAGGCCGAGCGACTCGGCGTCCCGTTCCTCGGCGAAATCCCGCTGCATATGGAGATTCGAGCCACTTCGGACGCCGGCCGGCCGGTGGTCGAGAGCGAGCCGAACGGGCCGCATGCGACGATCTATCGCGCGATCGCCGGCAAGGTGCGCGACCGGATCAACAGCCTCGCGACGAATTGATGCGCTGCGAAGTGATCATACCGGCGTCGATGATCGACCACTCGGGAGTGATCGTCGACGCGGCGTGGTGATCACGCTGGAATTTCCGTCTTCGACTTTGGTTGAATCTCAGTTATCTACTCGGTCGCGGCGTTTTATGCGGATCACCATCCGTGTTAGAGACGCTTCGCCACAAACGGCTCCGCGGTTCGCCTTCTTTTGGTCGGGCGCGCATGGAATCCGGGAAAACGCCGGCAACAAGGAGATGCCTTATGAAACGTCGTGACTTTCTGAAAGTGTCAGCTACCGGCGCTGCGGCAGCGGCCGCGGTGGCTTCCCCGGCGATCGCGCAGTCCTCGCCCGAGGTGAAGTGGCGGCTGACCTCCAGCTTCCCGAAGTCGCTCGACACCATCTATGGCGGCGCCGAATATCTGGCGAAGCAGGTCGCCGAGATGACCGACAACAAGTTCCAGATCCAGGTGTTCGCGGCGGGTGAAGTCGTCCCCGGCCTGCAGGCGCTGGATGCCACGTCCAACGGCACCGTCGAGATGTGCCACACCGTGTCGTACTACTATGTCGGCAAGGACCCGACCTTCGCGGTGTTCGCGTCGGTGCCGTTCGGCCTCAACGCTCGCCAGCAGAACTCCTGGCTGTATCAGGGCGGCGGCAACGAGCTCGCCAATGAATTCTACAAGAAGTACGGCCTGGTCGGCTTCCCCTGCGGCAACACCGGCACCCAGATGGGCGGCTGGTTCCGTAAGGAGATCAAGACCGTTGCCGACATGAGCGGCCTGAAGATGCGCATCGGCGGCATTGCCGGTCAGGTGCTGCAGAAGGTCGGCGTGGTGCCGCAGCAGATCGCTGGCGGCGACATCTATCCGGCGCTGGAAAAGGGCACCATCGACGCCGCCGAGTGGGTCGGTCCGTACGACGACGAGAAGCTCGGCTTCCAGAAGGTCGCGAAGTACTACTACTATCCGGGCTTCTGGGAAGGCGGCCCGACCGTGCATGCCTTCACCAACCTCGAAAAGTTCAACCAGCTGCCGAAGAACTATCAGGCGATCCTCGCCAACGCGGCGGTGAACACCAACACCTGGATGAACGCCCGCTACGACCTGCTCAACCCGACCGCGCTGAAGCGGCTGGTGGCCGGCGGCACGCAGCTGCGTCCGTTCTCGAACGAAATCCTCGACGCCTGCCTCAAGGCCACCAACGAGCTGTGGGGCGAAATCTCGGCGAAGAATCCGGACTTCAAGAAGGCGATCGACGCGATGCAGGCGTATCGCTCCGACCAGTACCTGTGGTGGCAGGTCGCGGAGTACACCTTCGACAGCTTCATGATCCGCTCGCGCACCCGCGGCTGATCTGAACGCCTGAAACGAAAAGGCCCGGCCTCCGCGAGGAGGCCGGGCTTTTTGTTGTCTGCTGCGCTGGTCAAGCTGCCGTCATTGCGAGGAGCGAAGCGACGAAGCAATCCAGTTCAGTGCATTGATCTGGATTGCTTCGCTTCGCTCGCAATGACGTAGGACGCCTCGAAGTCCTCGATCAGAACTTCGGCGGGCCGAGATCGATCTGCGGCATCTCGATCTGCGGGATGTCGATCTTGACCTTGGATGGGTCGATGTCGCCTGCGACGCCCTTGTAGTGCATCACCATTCCGGGGAAGGCGATCACCAGGGCGACCATGATCAGCTGGATGATCACGAACGGCACCGAGCCCCAGTAGATCTGGCCGGTGGTGACGGGCGCCATCTGCTTGCCGCTGACGCGGTCGATATACGGCAGCTTCGGCGCCACCGAGCGCAGGTAGAACAGGGCGAAGCCGAACGGCGGATGCATGAACGAGGTCTGCATGTTAACGCCGAGCATGACGCCGAACCAGATCAGGTCGATGCCGAGCTTCTCAGCCGCCGGCCCGAGCAGCGGGATGACGATGAAGGCGAGCTCGAAGAAGTCGAGGAAGAACGCCAGCACGAACACGAAGGCGTTGACGAAGATCAGGAAGCCGAGCTGGCCGCCGGGCAGCGACACCAGCAGCTCTTCGACCCAGCGATGGCCGTCGACGCCGTAGAAGGTGAGCGAGAACACGCGGGCGCCGACCAGGATCATGACCACGAAGGCGGTCAGCTTGGCGGTCGACTCGGTGGCCTGGCGGGTGAGGTCGAAGCTCAGCCGGCCCTTCATCAGCGCCAGCAGCATCGCGCCGGCTGCGCCCATCGCTCCGCCTTCGGTCGGCGTCGCGACGCCGATGAAGATGGTGCCGAGCACCAGGAAGATCAGGCCGAGCGGCGGCACCATCACGAACACGACCTGCTCGGCGAGCTTGGAGAGCAGTTTCAGCCGCAGCAGACGGTTCAGCACCGCGATCACGAACGACAGCGCCACGGTGACCGACATCGTCAGCACGATGTAGTCGGCGCCGGACTTCACGTCGGTGAAGCTCATCGCCACGATGCCGGCGGCGGTCGACGCGGCCACCACCAGATACAGCGACATCGTCATGGTGCGGATGATGCCGATGAACGGGCGGAACAGCACGGCCGTGAGGATCACGAACCAGAAGCCCTGCATCACCAGCTGCGACAGGCCGACCTTGTCGAACGCCGGCTTGCTCCAGTCGAACGAGCCCCAATGCACCGTGAACAGATAGGCCGCACCGCCGGCCGACAGCGCCGCCAGCGGCATGATCAGCGGGTGCTTGGCGGTCTCCGGCTCACGCAGCGTCTGAGCTTCGAGCGGCAGGCCGGGCGCCGCCTTCGGGGCGAAGACCGTCACCAGGAAGATGTACAGCGCATACATCAGCGACAGCACGATGCCGGGAATGAAGGCGCCTTCGTACATGTCGCCGACCGAACGGCCGAGCTGGTCGGCCATCACGATCAGCACCAGCGACGGCGGGATGATCTGGGCCAGCGTACCGGACGCGGCGATGATGCCGGTGGCGACGCGGCGGTCGTAGCCGTAGCGCAGCATGATCGGCAGCGAGATCAGGCCCATCGAAATCACCGAGGCGGCGACCACGCCGGTGGTGGCGGCGAGCAGAGCGCCGACGAACACCACCGCATAGGCGATGCCGCCGCGGATCGAGCCGAACAACTGGCCGATGGTCTCGAGCAGATCCTCGGCCATGCCGGATCTCTCCAGCACCAACCCCATGAAGGTGAAGAATGGAATCGCCAGCAGCGTTTCGTTGTTCATCACCCCGTAGACGCGATCGGGCAGCGCCTGCAGAAAGTCGGGACGGAACAGGCCGAGTTCGATGCCGAGGAAGGCGAACAGAAGGCCGTTGGCGGCGAGCGAAAACGCCACCGGATAGCCCAGCAGCAGAAATACCACCAACGACGCGAACATGATCGGCGCCATGTAGTGGATCAACAGTGCGGTCATGCGGACCGGCCCCCCAATGCGATGACCACGAAGCGGCTTACTTTTTGTCGCCGCCGATGTTGAGCAACAGCCGCTCGGCTTCGAGCTCGGCGGAACTATGCGCGGATTGTGCGGAAGCGTTGCTGTCCGGGATCGCACCGACCATCATCGCGAGGCGCTTGATGATCTCCGAGATGCCCTGAATGATCAGCAGCACGCACATGATCATGATCAGCGCCTTGGCCGGCCATTGCGGCAGACCGCCGGCGCTGAACGACTGCTCGTTCTGGTGATACGAGACCAGGAAAAACGGGATCGACCACCACAGCAGGATGATCGCGAACGGCATCAGGAAGAACACGTGGCCGATCATGTCGATCCAGCCGCGCAGCTTGAGCGGGAGGCTGTGATTGATGATGTCGATGCGGATGTGTTCGTTGCTGAGCAGGGTCCAGGGCGAGCACAGCATGAACACCACGCTGAACAGCACCCACTGCAATTCCAGGAACGAGTTCGACGACATATCGAAGATCTTGCGGACCACGGCGTTGACTGCCGAAATCGCCACCGCCGCCACGATCAGCCAGGACACCCAACGGCCTACCACAGTGTTGAAGGCGTCGATCGTCCTGCTCAGTCCAAGCAATGCTCGCAACGCTCGGTCTCCTCCCGGTTCGTCCGGCCTGCGCGATTACAACGCGAAGCGGCTTTTTGTAGCCGAGGGCTCGCGAAGCGTGCGCACCAAACCAGCGCGTCACCGTTCCGTCAATTGGAAAATGGCAATCAGGAGCGCTGTTCAGCGGAATGATTAGTCGCAGGTGGGAGCGCTTAGCCGCCGGTGACACTCATGTGCCGGCTGACGCTCGGCCGGTTATGGCGGCGGTCGATGATGAAGTCGTGGCCCTTCGGTTTCGCGCCGATCGCCTGATCGATCGCGGCGCTGAGCAGGGCGTCGTCGGCGGAAGCGCGCAGCGGGCGCCGCAGGTCGGAAGCGTCCTCGTGGCCGAGGCAGGTGTGGATGGTCCCGGTGCAGGTAATCCGTACCCGATTGCAGGATTCGCAAAAATTGTGCGTGAGTGGAGTAATGAAGCCGAGCCGGCCGCCGGTCTCCTCGACGCGGACGTAGCGCGCCGGGCCGCCGGTGGAGTCGGGCAGGTCGGTGAGCGTGTAGTTGGTGGCGAGCCGGGCGCGGACCAGCGACAGCGGGACGTACTGATCGATCCGGCCTTCGCCAATTTCGCCGAGCGGCATAACTTCGATCAGCGTCAGCCCCATGCCGAGGCCATGCGCCCAGCGCATCAACGATGGGATCTCGTCCTCGTTGGAGCCCTTCAGCACCACCGTGTTGATCTTCACCGCAAGGCCTGCGGCGCGGGCAGCGTCGATGCCGGCGAGCACCCGGTCGAGATCGCCCCAGCGCGTGATCCGGCGGAACTCATCCGGGTCGAGCGTGTCGAGCGAGACGTTGACGCGGCGGACGCCGCAATCGGCCAGCTCCGCGGCGAAGCGGGCGAGCTGCGAGCCGTTGGTGGTGAGGGTGAGTTCGTCGAGCGCGCCGCTCTTGAGATGCCGGGACAGCGACCGCACCAGCGACATCATGTTGCGGCGGACCAGCGGTTCGCCGCCGGTCAGGCGCAGCTTGCGCACGCCCTTGGCGATGAAGGCCGAGCACAGCCGGTCGAGCTCTTCCAGCGTCAGCAGTTCGGCGCGGGGCAGGAAGGTCATGTCCTCGGCCATGCAGTACACACAGCGGAAGTCACAACGGTCGGTGATGGAGACGCGCAGGTAGTCGATGGTCCGCCCGAACGGATCGGTCATCGGCCGATCCACGGTGGTTGGCGGAGTGATCGCGGCGCTGGTCATACGGCGTGCCCTGTCGCGGTCGCCGCCAGTCGCGGCAAATGTCTCCGCACTATCTAGGCACGATCAGCGGCGCGCACAATCACGCGCCGTGATGCGCTGCAATATGTTAGCGCGCTGCCGGGGCAGGGAACGGCGACGACGATTCTGCCGGAGCTTCGGCGGCCGGTGCCGCAGCGGCGGGCTTCGGCTTCCGCGGCTTGCGGACCTGACGCGCCTTGCGCGACGGCTTGGCGGCCTGCAACTCGGCGGTCACCGGGTTCGGCGTCACCGTCGTGGTGCCTTCCGACATGAAGCCGCCTTGCGCGACCGAGACCTGCACCGGAACCGTCGTGGTCTGGAACTTGTCCAGCGAGAAGGTCACGGTGAAATCGGCCGGCGGCACCTTGATCGAGCACGGGGTCTTACAGCTCTGCCCGGTGGAGGCGACGGCGTCCGCACCCGGCGGCACCGAATCGAGCTGAACAGTGACGTCGGGCGGGGTCGACTTGAAGGCGTCGGACATCGACGCGCAGCCCCCCAGCGAGAGCCCTGCCAGGGCGATGACAACAAGATGACGCATGATACTCCCATCCGTTCAGTGCGGCCAACGGCCACAGTCCCGCGCGGACCATAGGAGCCTGCTGTAACGCTGGCAACTGCGCGTCCAACAAACTTAAGAGTTAGTTAACGCGACCTGTTAGCGAACTGAATTTCGCCACAATTTCAAAGGTATCGCCTTCAGGTCAGCGCCGCGGCAGCAGCCGTCCCACGGCGTTCGGCAGCTCGCGCATATGGCCGACCAAAAGGTCCGGTTCGAGCTCGGCGATCGGCACTTCGGTGTAGCCGAATTCGACCCCGATCACCGGCACGCCGGCCCGCCGTGCGACGCCGACATCCGGTCCGGCGTCGCCGACCATGATGGTGGCAGCCAGGTCGCCGCCCGCCTTGGCCACGGTCTCGCGCAGGATCGCCGGGTCGGGTTTGGCGACGCCGAAGGTGTCGGCGCCGCAGATCGCCGCAAAGCGCGGGCTGAGCCCGAGCCGGTCGAGCAGCAGCTTCGACAGCCATTCCAGCTTGTTGGTGCAGACCGCAAAGCGGTAGCCGCTGTCCGACAGCTCGTCGAGCGTCGCTTCCAGCCCTTCGAACGGGCGCGACTCGTCGGCGATGTGGGCGGCGTAATAGTCGATGAAATCGACGGTGAGGCGATTGACGTCGTCCTGCGCGATCACACGGCCGTCAAGTTCGAGGCCACGTTCGAGCAGGCGGCGGGCGCCTTGTCCGATCATATTGCGCGCGACGGCCATCGGAACGGCCGGCATGCCTTCGCGAACGAGGATGAAATTCAGGGCGTTGATCAGGTCGGGCGCGGTATCGACCAGCGTGCCGTCCAGATCGAAGACAACAATGGGAGATGCGGTCATGTTCGACCGCTAACCTTCTCCGCGGCTTTCTGCAACCGTCTGGCGATGCTCAACCCCAGAATCCGTGCTGTTCGCCGCGCCCAAACGCCGCTAGATATGCCGCGCCGCGCCGGGGACATCAGGGGCGGAAACGGGGTAGGCCGGGTCATGGACAAGGAAGAGTTGAAGCGGCGGGCTGCGGCGCGGGCGCTGGAAGAGGTGCGGGGCGGCATGAAGCTCGGCCTCGGGACCGGTTCGACGGCGAAGCATTTCGTTGAACTACTTGGCGAAAGAGTGCGGGTCGGGCTCGACGTGATCGGCGTGCCGACGTCGGAAGTGACGCGCGCCGATGCGGAACGTTGCGGTATCCGGCTGACGACTTTGGATGAAATCGACCGCCTCGACATCACCATCGACGGCGCCGACGAGGTCGACCACAATCTCGACCTGATCAAGGGCGGCGGCGGCGCGCTGCTGCGCGAGAAGATCGTCGCGGCGGCCTCGGATCGCATGATCGTGATCGCGGACGAATCCAAGCTGGTCGGCACGCTCGGCCGCTTCCCGCTGCCGATCGAGGTGATCCCGTTCGGCCTCGGCGCCACCCGCCGGGCGCTGCAGAATGCCTTCACGGCCGCCGGCTGTGACGGCGAATTAAAGCTCCGGCCCGGCAAAGACGGCCATGCTTTCGTCACCGATGGTGGCCACTGGATCCTCGACGCCCAGCTCGGGCGCATACCCGATGCTCCTCGTCTGGCCCATTTGCTGTCCGTGATTCCGGGCGTAGTCGAGCATGGGTTGTTTGTCGGGATGGCGAGCACCGTCGTGCTGGCAGGGGCCGACGGAATTCGAACCATCGAACGCGCGTGAGCGCCGATCATCTCAGGAGAATTGGAATGAAATATCTGTCGAAGGCATTGCTGGCCGCCGCTCTGGTGTTCGGCGTCGCTCTGGCCGGCCATCAGGCGCAGGCGCAGACCAAGCAGCCGTCGCCGGCCGCGATCGCGTCCGCCAAGGAGATCCTGGAGCTGAAGCGGGCCGGCGGCATCTACGCCCAGGCGGTGCCGAACATCATTCAGCGCACCATGGACACGCTGATGCAGAGCAACCTGAACTATCAGCAGGACCTCAAGGAAGTCGCGGTGGTGATCGCCAAGAAGATGGCGGGCCGCGAGAAGGAAATCGGCGACGGCATGGCGAAGATCTACGCCACCGATTTCACCGAGCAGGAGCTCAAGGACCTCGTCACCTTCTACAAGTCGCCGCTCGGCCAGAAGCTGCTGACCCAGGAGCCGAAGTCGATTGCCGAAAGCATGCAGTTCATGAATCAGTGGGCGCAGAAGTTCGCCGAGGAAGTGAACGGCGAATTCCGCGCCGAGATGCGTAAGCGCGGCAAGAACATCTGATCGACCAGAGAGGCGAAATGGCAGACTTCGACGCGGACCTGTTTGTTATCGGCGGTGGCTCTGGTGGCGTGAGAGCCGCACGAATCGCCGCCGGCTACGGCGCCCGCGTCGTCGTCGCCGAAGAATATCGGTTCGGCGGCACCTGCGTGATCCGCGGCTGCGTGCCGAAGAAGCTGATGGTCTACGCCTCCCAGGTGCACGAGGAGATCCGGGATGCGGCCGGCTTCGGCTGGAGCATCCCGACCGCGGAATTCAACTGGTCGACGCTGATCGCCAACAAGGACAAGGAGATCGCGCGGCTGGAGCAGATCTACGCGACCAACGTCGAGAAGGCCGGCGCCCGCACCATCAAGGGGCGCGCGGTGTTCGAGGATCCGCACACGCTGCTGCTGTCGACCGGCGAGAAGGTGCAGGCCAAGACGATCCTGATCGCGACCGGCGGCGCGCCCAATCACGGCAAGGCGATTCCCGGCATCGAGCACGTGATCTCGTCCAACGAGGTGTTTCACCTCAGCGAGCAGCCGAAGCGCATCCTGATCCAGGGCGGCGGCTACATCGCCCTCGAATTCGCCTGCATCTTCGCCGGCCTCGGCTCGGACGTCACCGTGGTGTACCGCGGCGACAACATCCTGCGCGGCTTCGACGAGGACGTGCGCGCCCATGTCCGCACCGAGATGGAGCGGGCAGGGATCACCATCATCACCGGCTGCACCGTGACGGCTGTCGAGAAGCTCGGCGAGGAATACACCTCGCATCTGTCGAGCGGCTCCAGCATCGCATCCGACCAGGTGATGTTCGCGATCGGCCGGCATCCGGCGGTCGCCAATCTCGGCCTCGAGAAGGCCGGCGTCGCCATCAATCCGGACAATGGCGGCATCGCCGTCGATGACCATTGCCGCACCTCGGTGCCGCACATCTACGCGGTCGGCGACGTCACCCATCGCACCAACCTGACCCCGGTGGCCATCCGCGAGGGCCATGCCTTCGCCGACACTGTGTTCGGCGGCAAGCAGGTCCAGGTCGACTATTCGTGCGTTCCGACCGCGGTGTTCTCGCAGCCGCAGGTCGGCACTGTCGGGCTGACCGAGGCCCAGGCGCGGGCGCAGTACAGCGTCGTCGACATCTACAAGACCGATTTCCGCCCGATGAAGGGGACGATGTCGGGCAGCCAGTCGCGCGTGCTGATGAAGCTGATCGTCGACGGCACCACCGATCGGTTGCTTGGCTGCCATATCGTCGGGCCGGACGCCGCCGAACTGGTCCAGGTGGTGGCGGTCGCGATGAAGATGAAGGCCACCAAGGCCGACTTCGACGGCACCATGGCGCTGCACCCCACCGCCGCCGAGGAGCTGGTGACGATGCGCACCCGGACCGCGCGCTACCAGCGCGAAGCCGCCGAATAGCCGGCTCCGGCGTCCCGGGCCTTGCCGAAATTTCAGGCTGGCCGGGGCCGCCAACAAAATAGGCTTTTCCCGCAAGGGGTTGTATTCTGTCCCCTGATTTCCAACTAGCGGTTGGCAGGGCTGCTGTGTATAACGCGCCCGCCGCGACCCATTTTTAACTGGCGGCTTGTTTCTTCAGGAGTGGCCTATGTCCGAACGCTGGACACCCGATAGCTGGCGCGCCAAGCCGGTGCAGCAGATGCCGCAATATCCCGACGTGAAAGCGCTCGCGGATGTCGAGGCGCAGCTCGCGAGCTTTCCGCCGCTGGTGTTTGCGGGCGAGGCGCGCAACCTGAAGAAGGCGCTGGCCACCGTCGCGGCCGGCGACGCTTTCCTGCTCCAGGGCGGCGACTGCGCCGAGAGCTTCGCCGAGCACGGCGCCAACAACATCCGCGACCTGTTCCGCGTCTTCCTGCAGATGGCGATCGTCCTGACCTACGCCGGCGCCTCGCCGGTGGTAAAGGTCGGCCGCATCGCCGGCCAGTTCGCCAAGCCGCGTTCGGCGCCGGTCGAGAAGCGCGACGGCGTCGAGCTGCCGAGCTATCGCGGCGACATCATCAACGACGTGGCCTTCACGGAAGAAGCCCGGGTGCCCGATCCGCGCCGGCAGATCGAAGCGTATCGGCAGTCGGCCGCGACGCTGAACCTGCTGCGCGCCTTCGCCAAGGGCGGTTACGCCAGCGTCGAGAACGTGCATCGCTGGATGCTGCAGTCGGTCAGCGATAGTCCGCAGTCGAAGGCCTATGCGGACCTCGCCGACCGCGTCTCCGGTGCGCTCGACTTCATGCGCGCCTGCGGCCTGACCTTCGCGGTCGACTCCTCGCTCGGCACCACCGATTTCTACACCAGCCATGAAGCGCTGCTGCTCGGCTACGAGCAGGCGATGACCCGCGTCGACTCGACCACCGGCGACTGGTACGCGACCAGCGGCCACATGCTGTGGATCGGCGACCGCACCCGTCAGCTCGATCACGCCCATGTCGAGTACTTCCGCGGCATCAAGAATCCGATCGGCCTGAAGTGCGGTCCGTCGCTGAAGACCGACGAACTGCTCAAGCTGATCGACATCCTCAATCCCGAGAACGAGCCGGGACGGCTGACGCTGATCGGCCGTTTCGGCCATGAGAAGATCGGCGAGCATCTGCCGGCGATGGTCCGCGCGGTGCAGCGCGAGGGCCGCACCGTGGTGTGGTCGTGCGATCCGATGCACGGCAACACCATCACGTCGAACTCCGGCTACAAGACCCGGCCGTTCGACCGCATCCTGTCGGAAGTCCGTTCGTTCTTCGCGGTCCACGCCGCGGAGGGGACGCATGCCGGCGGCGTGCATCTGGAGATGACCGGCCAGAACGTCACCGAGTGCCTCGGCGGCGCCCGCGCCATCACCGACGAAGACCTCAACAACCGCTATCACACCGCATGCGATCCGCGGCTCAACGCCGAGCAGTCGATCGACATGGCGTTCCTGATCGCGGATCTGCTCAAGCAGGGCCGCGCCGGCAAGGCCAGCCCGCTGCAGGCGGCGGCCGGGCTGTAAGGACGGCGTATCGTTCCCACTTCGTCATGGCCGGGCTCGTCCCGGCCATCTACGTTTCTGAGCATCTAAACCTTGATGCCTTCGGCACGCGCGGGCATGACGGGCAAACCGGGGCTGTGGATCACGTGCTGAGGTTCTGGCGGGCGACGATCAATTCGTGGCGCGGACTGAAATTCGCGACCCGCTCCGAGCAGGCGATCCGCGAAGAGCTGGTCGCGCTGGTGCTCGCCGTTCCGGCCGCGTGGCTGATCGGCACCACGGCGGCGCGCCGCGTCGAACTCATTGCGGTGGTCGCGCTGGTGATCGTGGTCGAACTGCTCAATACCGCGATCGAGAAGCTGAGCGACCGGCTCACCACGGAACACGATCCGCAGATCGGCCGGGTCAAGGACATGGGCTCCGCAGCCGTCGGCGTCGCGCTGGGAATCGCCGGCCTGTTCTGGCTGTTCGCGCTCGCCGAGCGGATCGGGCTGCTCTGACCGGCCGATTGCGAAGCCTGCCGGCTCTCGCTACATCTCGGCTATGACCGAAAATGCCGCCCGCCTGACGATCTCGCTCGCCCAGCTCAACCCGACGGTCGGCGATATCGCCGGCAATGCCGAAAAGGCGCGCGCGGCGCGCCGACGTGCCGCGGCCGATGGTGCCGATCTCGTCGTCTATCCGGAACTGTTCATCGCCGGCTACCCGCCGGAAGATCTGGTGCTGAAGCCGGCGTTCCAGGCCGCCTGCCGCGCCGCGATCGAGGATCTGGCGCGCGAAACCGCCGACGGCGGGCCGGCGATGCTGATCGGCTCGCCCTGGGTCGATAACGGCAAGCTGTACAACGCCTGCGCGCTGCTCGACGGCGGCCGGATCGCGGCGATCCGCTATAAGGTCAATCTGCCGAACTACGGCGTGTTCGATGAGAAGCGGGTGTTCGCCCGCGGGCCGGTGTCGGGTCCGGTGACGATCCGCGGCGTCCGGATCGGCGTGCCAATCTGCGAAGACACCTGGCTCGAAGAGTCCGAAGACTACGAGAACGTGGTGGAGTGCCTCGCGGAGACCGGCGCGGAACTGCTGGTCGTGCCGAACGGCTCGCCTTACGCGCGCGGCAAGAACGACATGCGGATGTCGGTGTCGGTGGCGCGGGTCACCGAGAGCGATCTGCCGCTGGTCTATGTCAATCAGGTCGGCGGCCAGGACGAGCTGGTGTTCGACGGCGCGTCGTTCGTGCTCAACGCCGATCGCACATTGGCGGCGCAGTTGCCCGGCTTCGTTGAGAGCATCACCACGCTGAGCTTCGTCAAGGGCGCGGCGGGTTGGCGCTGCGACGGCCCGGTCGCGCCGGTGATCGAAGGCGACGAGGCGGACTACGCGGCCTGCGTACTCGGCCTGCGCGACTACGTCCGCAAGAACGGCTTTCCCGGCGTGCTGCTCGGCATCTCCGGCGGCATCGACTCGGCGCTGTGCGCGGCGATTGCGGTCGATGCGCTCGGCGCCGACAAGGTCCGCGGCGTGATGCTGCCGTTCCGCTACACTGCGCAAGTGTCGCTCGAGGACGCCGGCCGGCTCGCGAGCGCGCTCGGCTTCGGCTACGAGGTGCTGCCGATCGCGCAAGCCGTCGAAGGCTTCGAGGCGATCCTGGCGAAGCCGTTCGCAGGCCTCGAACGCGACATCACCGAGGAGAACCTGCAGGCGCGCACCCGCGGCACGCTGTTGATGGCGATCTCCAACAAGACCGGCGCGATGGTGGTGACCACCGGCAACAAGTCGGAGATGAGCGTCGGCTACGCCACGCTGTACGGCGACATGAACGGCGGCTTCAACCCGATCAAGGACATCTACAAGACGCAGGTGTTCCGGCTGTCATCGTTGCGCAACCGCTGGAAGCCGGACGACGCGCTCGGCCCGGACGGCGAGGTGATTCCCGAAAGCATCATCATCCGCCCGCCGACCGCGGAGCTGCGCGAAAACCAGACCGACCAGGATTCGCTGCCGCCTTACGATGTGCTCGACGCCATCCTGGAGCGGCTGGTCGAACGCGAGGAGCCGCTCGCCAGCATCGTCGCCGAAGGCTTCGACAAGGACACCGTTGTCCGCATCGACCGCCTGCTCAACATCGCCGAATACAAGCGCCGCCAAGCGGCGCCGGGCGTGAAGGTCACGCGGAAGAATTTCGGCCGCGACCGCCGCTACCCGATCACCAACCGTTTTCGGGACAAGGCCGAAGCGCTGCCCGCACCGGACGAGACGCTGGTGACGCGGAGTGGACGAGCGTCGAGTGAGGCGTTCGAGGGGTAGGGGGATGGATGAAGCAGGACAGCTTCTGATCTGAGATCCCGTCGACTACAGTTTGGGCTGAAAACTGGACGCCGAATGTAGCAGTACCAGCGTCGAACCGATATCGAGGAGCGCCGGGCGTCCTGCCCCGCCAGTT
Source organism: Rhodopseudomonas sp. G2_2311 (assembly GCF_047501505.1). Classification (NCBI taxonomy): domain Bacteria; kingdom Pseudomonadati; phylum Pseudomonadota; class Alphaproteobacteria; order Hyphomicrobiales; family Nitrobacteraceae; genus Rhodopseudomonas; species Rhodopseudomonas sp. G2_2311. The sequence continues at coordinate 55,030 of NZ_JAZDRK010000020.1, read as the reverse complement.
TTGCTAGATGACAGCAAGAGATTGGCCAACTGTTGTGCGGTTGGGTGCTCCAAATTACTGTAATTGCAGCGTGACGAGTTACAGTGACTTCCTGTCGATGCCGCAACTCACACCCGTCGACCCCAGAGCGTTGCGACCAAAATGATGACAATGACAACGGCTGCAGCGATCGCCAGTTGACCGTCAGCGCTGACGCTAATCCCCACGCAGTCACAAGAAGCTTATCGGACATCGCACAGCTCTCCATTTAGATGTAGGAGAACTCTGTCGAGGGGATAGTTATTTGTCTCAGTTTTCGAAGGGTTGGCAATAGTAAATATGCAATTTTGGAATCTGGATTCATTATTCCGAATTGGCGTACTAACGGACGAGGTATTTGGGTGAATGCTCTGGCAAGCGTGAACGGTGTGGCGTCCGCGGCGACTGTATGCGCGACGATTGTCATTTGAGCGGAGTGAGCGTGACGCCTTGTAGTTTCCCCAGCGCCGGATATCACCGGCAGCCGCCAGCCCTTGACAAATATCACGAGTAAATCGTCGTTGGGGGATATCAAGAAGCTCTGAAGCCGCGGCTACTACCATCTTGGTAGAACTTCCTTTCTAACCTCCCGTCGTTCTGCCAGACTTCCCGAACGCCCGCGCAGACGGGCTCAGCAACGGGAGGATGTTACTATGTTCACACGGAGAGGATTTGCGGCAGTCGCAGGTTGTGCGATCTGCAGCATCGCGGGGTTCGGGGCGACCGAAGCGTTCGCGCAAGGTGCGGCCGCGACCACGGCGAACGGCGTTACGCGCAAGATATTGAGCCGCACCGATGGCCCGGCGGCGGGCTATGAGACCATCATGATGGACGTGACGCTCGATGCCGGAGCGACCGTCGGCCGCCATACCCATCCAGGTATCGAGTCGACCTACGTGATGGAGGGCGAAATCGAACTCCCGATCGAAGGGCAGCCCACCAAGACGGCGAAGGCCGGCGACGCGTTCCAGGTGCCGCCCAACACCCCACATGCCGGCGGCAAGCCGTCGTCGAGCAAGACGCGGCTGATGGTCAACTACATCGTGGAGAAGGGCAAGCCGCTGGCCAGCCCGGCCTGAGACTTCACACAAAAGAGGCCGCCGAAACGGCGGCCTCTTTTGGCTTGGACAAGCGACGCGCTAAGCGCGGCCACGCCTGCTTGAGTGGAACGGCTGTTACTGTGCCTTCGGCAGGAAGGTCGGGCCGACGCTGCGGATCTTGCCGGGGTCGTTCGATGCGGCCGCCGGCGGGGAGGCGGACGTGTTGTTGGTCGCCGGAGCGGCCTTGGCGCCGTTCTTGGCGGCGGCGCGCTGGGCCGGCGGCAGCGCCATGCGCTTGGCGCTCTCCTCGGTGACGATGATGTCGCCGTGCTCGGCGGCCGAGCGGTCGTCCACGCCCTTCATCGCATCGGCCCAGGTCTGGTTCGCCGGCTTGCAGGTGCAGGACGGGTTGAACTCCTGGCGATAGCGGAAAGCGTTCGGCAGCGAGCTGTAGGGCTGGCCGTTGATCGACACCGCCTGGTTCATGTCCTGGCCGGGATTGCGGTAGGCATACAGCGACGCTTCGGACGCCGGGCACAGGCTCTTGCAGGTGCGCTCGTCGTCGCCGAACCGGCTCGGCACGGTGGCGAACGAGATCGGGAAGTAATAGCCGTCGCAGGTGCGGACGCAGACGGTGCGATAGGTGCCGCCCTCGGTGCTGCCGTAGTCGGTGCCCGGCACGCCGACGCCGGGAGCCCCGGCGTTGCCGCCGTTGAACAGGTTGTTGAGCAGGCCGCCGCTCTGCTGCGCGGCCGCGGCGTATTGCGGGCCGCAATTGTTCTGCGCCAGCGCCAGGATCACCGAGCGGCGCTGGTTCTCGCGATCGTTGCCGCCCGGGCCGCCGCTGCGCAGCCGCTCCAGCGACGAATTCATCTGGTCGAGATTGCCGCGCATCTGCTGGATCTGGCTGTTGACCGGACCGCATTGCGCCGACTGGCCGCTGAACAGCGAGAAGAACCCGGAGCTTTCGCAGCCCATCCGCTTCGCCTGCATGCTGACGCGGTCGAGCTCGGCCTGCTGGCGGGCGGCGGCGTCTTCGAAGCGGCGGATCTGGTCGGCGCGGGCCGGGTCCATGCTGCCGCGGTCGATCGAGGCGAGCTGCGCTTCCAGCCGCGGGCACATCGGATTGGCGGCGGGGCTGCCGGGTTGGCCGGCGGCGGGCGCCTGCTGGTAGCCCGGCGGATTGTAGCCTTGCGACGACGGATAGCCTTGCTGGGCGAACGCTGCGGAGGTCAGCGACGCGGCGGCGACGATCAAGGCACCGGCCAGCCAGCGGAAACGGGTGGCGTTATCGAACATGTCGGGCATTCAGGAATCCGAGCGGGTGATGCCGGCGATCCGCCGAATCACATCCAGCAAATCCGCGCGATCGGGGCCGCGGAACGATCCCGTTGTAACCGCGACGTTGACCATTTCTTAGCCGCTTCTTTCGGCAGGGTCACGTCGTTTCCGGGGCGTCACTGTGGCGATCCCCGCTGATCCGGCGTGGCTTTTCAGCGCTGGCAGGTGATCGCGACGTATTCGTTGCAGACCCCGTGAGCGCAGGCCGAGCTGCTGGCTTTCGGCACCGCGCCGGTGATTTCGTCCGGGTCGACCCGGCGATAGGCGACCGCATGGGCGAATTCGCGCGACTGGCAGTAGGCCGCCGCCGCCGGCGCGCCGCATTTTTCGCCGCGGGCGAGGCACAGGTCGATGCCGTAGCCGTCCGGCTGGTTGGCGACGATGAAGACCCGGCTGTCGGCATAAGCCGCCGTCGCCGCAAACAGCGCTGCGCCGGCAAAGAGGGCAGGAATCAGTTTCATGGTGCACCAGGAACGAGGGATGACCCCCGTCCGTACCCTGAAAAGGGTTAAAAAACGTTAACCATAGTGGCCGGAGCGTGGGCTAGGCGCCGATCATGGCCAAAATCGGCCGAGCAGGGCGGTTTGCGGGGGCTGGGGGCGGCGCTTGGATGACGCGAGCGTAGCTCGCCTTCGGTGGACCCGCGCGGACGCCCGCTCGATTCGCAGCCGGAAAGAACGATGTCCTCCGGCGATCGACGGACTTGACGGCTTCGAGGGCGGTCGCCATGGTGCGGCGATGAACGGTTTCCTCGCCATTTGCATTCGCTGCGAGATTATTAGCTAGCTGACACGCTGGCTGAGGCCGTCTTTTCTCCTATCGAGAGCACTGGACGCCCGGCCGCAGGGGACGGGTATCCATGGAATTACGCCTTTACGATACGCTGACGCGGGACAAGCGGCCGTTCACGCCGCTCGATCCGGCCAATGTGCGGATGTATGTCTGCGGCCCGACGGTCTACGACTTCGCCCATATCGGCAATGCCCGGCCGGTGATCGTGTTCGACGTGCTGTTTCGGCTGCTGCGCCATCTGTATGGCGAGGCCCACGTCAAATACGTCCGAAACATCACCGACGTCGACGACAAGATCAACGACCGCGCCGCGCGCGACTATCCCGGCCTGCCGCTGAACGAGGCGATCCGCAAGGTCACCGAGCAGACCGAGCGGCAATTCCACGACGACGTCGATGCGCTGGGCTGCCTGCGGCCGACGGTCGAGCCGCGCGCCACCGAGCATATCGGCGAGATGCGCAGCATCATCGAAAAGCTGGTCGCCGGCGGCTTCGCCTATGTCGAGCAGGACCACGTGCTGTTCTCGCCGAGCGCGATGAATGCCGCCAACGGCGTGCTGCCGCGCTACGGATCGCTCGCCAACCGCTCGCTCGACGAGATGATCGCCGGCGCCCGCGTCGATGTCGCGCCGTATAAGCGCGACGCCACCGACTTCGTGCTGTGGAAGCCGTCCAAGCCCGGCGAGCCGTCGTGGCCGTCGCCGGCCGGCATCGCCACGCCGGGCCGCCCGGGCTGGCACATCGAGTGCTCGGCGATGTCGTGGAAGCACTTGGGCGAGACCTTCGACATCCACGGCGGCGGCATCGATCTGGTCTTCCCGCACCACGAGAACGAAGTCGCGCAAAGCTGCTGCGCGTTCCACACCTCGCGCATGGCGCAGACCTGGATGCACAACGGCTTCCTGCAGGTCGAAGGCGAGAAGATGTCGAAGAGCCTCGGCAACTTTCTGACCATTGCAGATCAGCGCGACCACTGGGGGCCGTCGGTCCTTCGGCTCAACATGCTGAAGACACATTATCGGCAGCCGATCGATTGGACTCAAAGTAGTCTCACTGAGACCACGCGCGAGTTAAATCGCTGGTTTAGCTTTCTCGAAGCCAATTCCGATGGTGATGTCCGCGAATCTGAAGAGATTGTCACGGCGTTAGCCGACGATCTCAATACTTCAGCTGCAATTACAGCGTTGCGCGCGCTCTTCAAGGTGAAGAATGCTGCCGCATTGAATGCGGGACTTAGCATTCTCGGGGTCCCGATTGGGCGTGAATATCTCCAGGGGCGAAAAACCGATCACCTATTTGCGGAAGTGCTTGTAACTGGCAGTCCTGAGTCGGGGAGGCCGACCTTATCTACAGGGCTGGCATCATCAAAGGTTCAGCAACTGATCGAAGCCCGCACCGCCGCCCGCGCGAATAAAGACTGGAAAGAGTCCGACCGCATCCGCGACGAACTCGCCGCGATGGGCGTGGTGCTGAAGGACGGCAAGGACGCCGACGGCAAGCCGGTGACGACCTGGGAGATCGCGCGGTGAGTGTCTTTTCCATGGTCGTCATGGCCGGGCTTGACCCGGCCATCCATCGAATAAACCACGCGGCGATTGTTTCGATGATGGATGCGCGGGCCTTCGCCGCGCCGAAGGGGCTTCGGCCCCGCAGGCGGGTCGAGCCCGCGCATGATGTGAGTGTGTGTGGTGATGCACTGCCTCACCCCGTCATTCCGGGGCGCGCGCAGCGCGAGCCCGGAATCCATAACCACCGCCGGGAGTATGGATTCCGGGCCTGCGCCCTGCGGGCGCATCCAGGAATGACGAACGAGAGGCGGTTAGTTGCAGCTCATTGCAGCTTCGGCGCAGCTCACAGCAGCGTCGGCGCTGCTCCTGGTAGCGCCCGCGCGTTCGCCGCCATGACGACAGAGACCACGACCGCATTGGAGATCGCGCGATGACCGAGCAGAAGCCGACCGGGCGGCCTGATACGCCGTTTCCGAAGCATTGGCTGTATTACATCGCGATCAAGATCGCGCTGCTGGCCGGCGCCACTGCGCTGGTGCTGAAGCTGTACGGGTTCTGGTGATGAGCACGCGCGCAGGGCCCGCGCTGCGGCCGTATCTGCCCGAAGATGCCGCGGTCGCCGCGGCCATCTTCGCGGCCTCGATCGAGCAACTCGCCGCCGATGACTACAGCGAGGAGCAGCGGGAGGCATGGGCCTCGGCGGCTGACGACGAAGCCAAGTTCGCCGCGCGTCTGGCTGGTCAGCTGACGCTGATCGCGACCCTGCAGGGCGTGCCGGTCGGCTTCGCTTCGCTGAAGGTGCCCGATCACATCGACATGCTGTTCGTGCATCCCGATTACGTCGGCCGCGACGTCGGCGCGACGCTGATCGACGCGCTGGAGAAACTCGCCGGTGCGCGCGGCGCGCTGATCCTCAACGTCGATGCCAGCGACAACGCCGCCGAATTCTTCGCCAAGCGCGGCTACGTCGCCAAGCAACGCAACACCGTTTCGATCAATGGCGAATGGCTCGCCAACACCACGATGACAAAGTCGCTGGCGGATGCCGCCGCGCCCGGAGCCTCCTCATGAGCCGCGAACGTCTCTATCTGTACGACACCACGCTGCGCGACGGCGCCCAGACCAACGGCGTCGACTTCACCTTGCACGACAAGAAGCTGATCGCTTCGCTGCTCGACGATCTCGGCATCGATTATGTCGAAGGCGGCTATCCGGGCGCCAATCCGCTCGATACCGAATTCTTCGGCGCGGAGCAGAACCTCGAGCGCGCCACCTTCGCGGCGTTCGGCATGACCCGGCGGCCCGGCCGCTCGGCGTCGAACGATCCCGGCATCGCGATGCTGCTCGACGCCAAGGCGGATGCGATCTGCTTCGTCGCCAAGTCGTCGGAGTACCAGGTCCGGGTCGCGCTCGAGACCACCAACGAGGAGAACATCGCCTCGATCCGCGACAGCGTCTCGCTGGCGAAAGAGAGGGGCCGCGAGGTGCTGGTCGATTGCGAGCACTTCTTTGACGGCTACAAGGCCAATCCGGAGTTCGCGCTGCAGTGTGCCAAGGCGGCGTATGAGTCCGGCGCACGCTGGGTCGTGCTGTGCGATACCAATGGCGGCACCATGCCGGACGAGGTCGAGGCGATCGTCGGCGAAGTGGTCAAGCACATCCCCGGCGCGCATGTCGGCATCCACGCCCACAACGACACCGAGCAGGCTGTGGCGAACTCGTTCGCCGCGGTGCGGGCCGGCGCGCGGCAGATCCAGGGCACGCTGAATGGCCTCGGCGAGCGCTGCGGCAACGCCAATCTGTGCTCGATGATCCCGACGCTGAAGCTGAAGAAGGAGTTCGCCGACAAGTTCGAGATTGGCGTCTCCGACGACAAGCTGGCGAGCCTGGTGCAGGTGTCGCGCGCGCTCGACAACATCCTCGACCGCGCGCCCAATCCGCACGCGCCTTATGTCGGCGGCAGCGCCTTCGTCACCAAGACCGGCATTCACGCCTCGGCGGTGCTGAAGGATCCGCAGACCTATGAGCATGTGCCGCCGGAGTCGATCGGCAATCACCGCAAGGTGCTGGTGTCGGATCAGGCCGGCAAGTCCAACGTGCTCGCCGAGCTGGCGCGGACCAACATCCAGTTCGACCGCGATGATCCGCGCCTGTCGCGACTGGTCGAGAAACTGAAGGAGCGGGAAGCCGCCGGCTACGCCTACGAGTCCGCCAATGCTTCGTTCGATCTGCTCGCCCGCGGCACGCTCGGCACCGTGCCGGAGTTCTTCCGCGTCGACAAGTTCGACGTCAATGTCGAGCAGCGCTACAACTCGCACGGCGTTCAGGTCACCGTGGCGACGGCGATCGTCAAGGTCGAGGTCGACGGCAAGACGCTGATCTCGGCGGCGGAAGGCAACGGTCCGGTCAACGCGCTCGACGTCGCGCTGCGCAAGGACCTCGGCAAGTATCAGAAGTACATCGATGGCCTGAAGCTGGTCGACTACCGCGTCCGTATCCTCAATGGCGGCACCGAGGCCGTCACTCGGGTGTTGATCGAGAGCGAGGACGAGGACGGCCGGCGCTGGACCACGATCGGCGTGTCGCCGAACATCATCGACGCGTCGTTCCAGGCGCTGATGGATTCGGTCGTCTACAAGCTGGTGCAGTCGAACGCGCCGGTATAATTCTGCCTAGTCCTTTCCCCGTCATTGCGAGCCGAAGGCGAAGCAATCCAGCTCCGTGCATCGAGCTGGATTGCTTCGTCGCTTCGCTCCACGCAATGACGAGAGAACAATGCCCTGAGCGCGGTTGTCATCGCCGCGCCGCGCTGACAACATATCCCCCAAACAGGTCGTAGCCTGGCGGATTCACGCCGGCCGTAGGGGGAATGCTCGTGGACGGAATCAATGGGGCGCAATCGGTCGTTCAGACGCTGGTAAATTGCGGCGTCGAAGTATGTTTCGCCAATCCTGGCACCTCGGAAATGCACTTCGTCGCGGCGCTGGATTCGGTCAGCGGGATGCGGCCGGTGCTGTGCCTGTTCGAAGGCGTGGTCACCGGTGCCGCCGATGGCTACGGCCGGATCGCCGGCAAGCCGGCGGTGAACCTGCTGCATCTCGGCCCCGGCCTCGCCAATGGCCTTGCCAATCTGCACAACGCCCGCCGCGCCGCGACACCGATCGTCAACATCGTCGGCGATCACGCCGCTTATCACCTACAATACGACGCGCCGCTGACCTCCGATATCGCCGGCTTCGCCCGGCCGGTATCGAGCTGGATCCACGAATCCAAGAGTGCCGGCGCGGTGGCGAGCGATACGGCGCGCGCGGTGCAGGCGGCTAGCGCGGCGCCGGGCGGCATCGCCACGCTGATCATGCCGGCGGACGTGGCCTGGAACCCGGCCGCGCGCGCGGCGCACAAGCTGCCGGAGATCGGCCCGGCCAAGGTTGCGGCCGACACCGTCGAGGCGATCGCCAAGCTGCTCTCGAACGGCAAGAAGTCGGTACTGCTGCTGCGCGGATCGGCGCTGCTCGGCGAGGCGCTGGAGGCGGCCGGCCGGGTTGCCGCGAAGACCGGCGTCCGGCTGCTGTGCGACACCTTCGCGCCGCAGACCGAACTCGGCGCCGGCCGCGTGCCGCTCGAACGCATTCCGTATTTCTCGGAGCAGATCACCGCGTTCCTGAAAGACGTCGAGCAACTGATCCTGGTCGGCTCGAAGCCGCCGGTGTCGTTCTTCGCCTATCCCGGCAAGCCGAGCTGGGGCGCGCCGGAAGGCTGCCTGATCGATTATCTGGCGCAGCCGCATGAAGATGGCGCGCAGGCGGTGAAGGATCTCGCCGCCGCGGTGGGCGCGCCGGCCGAGCCTGCCGCTCGGACGCAGCTGGTGTTGCCCGAGCTGCCGAAGGGCAAGCTCAATTCGCTCGGCGTCGCGCAGGCGATCGCGCATCTCACGCCCGACCACGCGATCTACGCCGAGGAGGCCAACACGTCCGGCCTGCCGTTCCAGATGATCCTGCCGAAGGCGCGGCCGCACACCCATCTGCCGCTGACCGGCGGCTCGATCGGGCAGGGGCTGCCGCTCGCCATCGGCGCGGCGATCGCTGCGCCCGACCGCAAGGTGGTGTGTCCGCATGGCGACGGCGGCGCCGCCTACACCATGCAGGCGCTGTGGACGATGGCGCGCGAGCAGCTCGACGTCACCGTGGTGATCTACGCCAACCGCTCCTACGCAATCCTCAACATCGAGCTGCAGCGGGTCGGTGCCTCGGGCGCCGGCGCCAATGCGCTGTCGATGCTCGATCTGCACAATCCGGAGATGAACTGGATGAAGATCGCCGAAGGTCTCGGCGTCGAAGCCAGCCGGGCCACCACCGCCGAGGAGTTCTCCGCGCAATACGCTTCGGCGATGAGTCAGCGCGGCCCGCGGCTGATCGAAGCCTTGATCTGAGGGAGCGGCCGATGACCCTGGATATCGTCGGCACACTCCGCACCATCGTCGGCGACGGCGGCGTGCTCGAGCCCGCCGAGCTGTCGAAGCGCTCCGCCGGCACCTATCGGTTCGATACGTTGAAGGCCGCGGCGCTGGTGCGGCCGACTTCGACGCAGCAGGTGTCGGAGATCCTGCGTTGGTGCCATGCCAATGGCGTTCACGTCGTCACCCACGGCGGCCTGACCGGCCTCGTTCACGGCGCCGATGCCGAACCCAGCGAAGTGATCCTGTCGCTTGAGCGGATGCGCACGATCGAGGAGATCGATCCGAAGCAGCGCACCGCGGTGGTCCAGGCCGGCGTGCCGCTGCAGGCGCTGCAGGAAGAGGTCGACAAGCACGATCTGGCGTTTCCGCTCGATCTCGGCTCGCGCGGCACCGCCACGCTCGGCGGCAACGCCGCCACCAATGCCGGAGGCAATCGCGTAATCCGCTACGGCATGACCCGCGAGATGATCCTCGGCCTCGAAGTCGTGCTCGCCGACGGCACCGTGCTGTCGTCGCTCAACCATCTGATCAAGAACAACGCCGGCTATGACCTCAAGCAGCTGTTCATCGGCTCGGAAGGCACGCTCGGCGTGATCACGCGGCTGGTGCTGCGGCTGCGCGAAAAGCCGCTCGCCACCAACATGGCGTTCGTTGGCCTCGACAGCTTCGATGCGGTGGCGAAGTTCCTGAAGCACTGCGACCGCGCGCTTGGCGGCACGCTGTCGGCCTTTGAAGTGATGTGGCAGTCGTTCTATCGGCTGGTCACCAGCCCGCCAGCCAAGGGCCGGCCGCCGGTCGGGCAGGACCATGCTTACTACGTGTTGGTCGAAAGCCAGGGCTCCGATCTCGACCTCGACAGCCAACGCTTCACCGCAGCGATGGAGGCCGCGCTGGAATCCGGCCTGATCGCGGATGCGGCGATCGCGCAATCGGATGAGGATTGCCGCTCGTTCTGGGCGCTCCGCGACGATGTCGGCCAGGTGCTGCAAGGTGGCCTGCCGATCGTGTTCGACGTCTCGCTGCCGATCGCCGCGATGGAAGGCTATGCCGAAACGCTTCGGGAGACGCTGGAAAGCGAAATCGGCGAGCACCGGCTGTGGATCTTCGGCCATCTCGGCGACGGCAATCTGCACGTCGTCGTGCAGGTCAAGCCGATGGAGTATCTGGCGCTGCGGCCCAAGGTCGAAGCCTTGGTGTATCGGCCGCTCGCCGCCTGCAACGGCTCGGTGTCGGCCGAGCACGGCATCGGCCTGGAAAAGAAGCCGTATCTCTACGTCAGCCGCAGCGCCAACGAGATCGCTCTGATGCGGACGCTGAAGCAGGCGCTCGATCCCAAGGGCATCCTCAACCCCGGCAAGATCTTCGACCCCGGCCCGGTGGTCGGGGGACGTTGATGGGAGGCCGATGCGCCGCTGCGATCAGTAGCGCGCGTCCTTCGGCTTCGGGTCCTTCGGCCAGTCCTTCACCTTACCGGGGAAGTCCGGCCGTTCCATTTGGGTGAAGTACGCCGCGACGTCGACCGCTTCCTGATCGGACAGCTCACCTTGGCCGAGCGGGAATTTGTTGTGGCTCGCGATCGGCATGTTGCGCTTGACGAAGGCGGCGGCGGTGTAGGTCCGGGCCATGCCGGCGCCGATATTGAACGAGCGCGGCCCCCACAGCGGCGGGTACACCACGCGGCCGGCGGCATCCTTCAGCCCTTCGCCATTGTCGCCGTGACACACTGCGCAACGCGCCGTGTAGATCTCCTTGCCGTTGTCGAGGTTCGGCACCAGCGACTGATCGACCTTGCCGACACCGCGGCCGGCGACCTTGTCCTCCGGCTTGGTCGAGCCTTGCATCCAGTCGAAATACGCCACCATCGCCTTCATGTCGGGGCCGTCGACCGGCAGCGGCTTGCCGTTCATCGAGCGCAGGAAGCAGCCATTGATGCGGTCCTCCAGCGTAATGACGCGGCCGGCGCGCGGCGCGTAGCTCGGGAAGAACGCCGCGACGCCGACATAGGGACTGCCGTCGGCGACGGTGCCGGCGTTGAGGTGACACGAGCTGCAATTCAGGTCGTTGCCGACATTGTCCGGCAGCAGCGTGTGGGTTTCGGCGTTCAGCCGCATGCCGCGCACCAGCTGCTCGGCGTTCGGCTGCGACAGGATATCGGCGATCCGCGGCGTCTCGAACCGAGACGTATCGATCTTGGGGTCGAGCGCGGCGCGAGCTGCCGCGATCTGCTCCGCGGTGACGGCACTGGCGTTGCCGCCCCAGTTGGCGCGCACGAAGCTGAGGATGTCGGCGATCTCGCGATCGTTCAGGCGCGCAAACGACGGCATCGTCCACACCCGCGGATGCGCTGTGGTCGCTGTCGTCTCCCAGCCGGTGAGGGTGATGTGCACCAGCGTCGCCGGATCCTTGGCGGCGATCGTCGGATTACCGGCGAGCGGCGGGAATACGCCGGGGACACCGGCGCCGTTGGCGCGATGGCAGTCGGCGCAGAACTGGGTGTAACCGAGGCCGCCGGGCGTGGAGTAGGTTGACGCCGGCACTTCGGCCACGGCCATCGCGGGCGCTGGCCGATCGGTCGGCAGCGCCTTCAGGTAGGTCGCGATCGCGGTGAGATCCTGATCGGTCATGTGCTGGGTCGAATGCCGGATCACGTCGGTCATGCCGCCCGCCGCCGTGGCGAAACGGTTCTGGCCGGTCTTCAGCATCTGAACGGTGTCAGGCACGGTCCACAGTCCGCGCAGGTTCAGCGCATTCCAGTGTTCGACCTTGGCGCCGGCGAGATAGTCGCGCCCGTTCGCCCCGGCATCGCTCATCGCCTTTTCCTGGAAGGCGATGCCGCGTGGGGTGTGGCAGGCGCCGCAATGACCGAGGCCCTGCACCAGATAGGCGCCGCGATTCCACGCCGCGTCCTGGTTCGGCTCCGGCTTGAACGGCGATGCATCGAGGAAGGCGACGTTCCAGAACGCCAGCCCGATCCGCATGTTGAACGGGAAGCTCATCTGCGGCGCGCGATTGGCCTGTGCGACCGGTGCGAGGCCCTGGGTCAGATACGCCCACAGCGCCACCATGTCGTCGCTGCTGATCTTGGCATAGGACGGATACGGCATCGCCGGATAGAGATTGTGGCCATCCGCCGCGACGCCCTTGCGCATCGCGCGGTCGAACTCGCCGAACGACCAGCTGCCGATGCCGGTCGCGCGATCGGGTGTGATGTTGGTCGACCACAGGCTGCCGAATGGCGTGTCGAGCTTGAGGCCGCCGGCCATTGGCGTGCCGCCTGGCGCGGTGTGACAGGCGACGCAGTCACCGGCGCGCGCGATGTACTCGCCGCGCTTGATCAACTCGGGATCGGCCTTGGCGTCGAGAGCCTTGAGCTTGGCGTCGACGGCGGGCGGCTGGATGATCCACAGCGCCGCGCCTCCGATCACGACCAGCGCGGACGCGGCGAGAACAGCGAGGGTCTTGGCGGCGCGGCCGCGGGAATGAGACATGGCAGACTCGACTCGAGGTTTGTTGCGGTGCGACGCTAGGCGCGACCCTGCGCCGCCTCAACTCGGGCCTACCACTTAGATCGTGAATGTTTATCAGACGAAGCGAATGATCGCCTTGCGCGCACCGTCAGAGAAAACGGCTGCGGCTATGGTTAGCATCGGCTCAAAACAGCAGTGCGAAAGTTAGAGCCGATCGGCAATCTCCGGCGGCATCGCACGCGTCGGCTGCGGCGCCGAGGCGGCTTGCAGCTTTGGCAGGATGTCTTCGACCTTGTCGGCCTTCAGTATCTCGACCGCGAGGTTGGGACGGATGAAGGCGGTGGTCCGCATGTGCGCCAGCAGTTCGAGCAGCGGCTGCCAGAAGCCGTCGATGTCGGCGATCAGGATCGGCTTGGTGTGACGGCCAAGCTGCTGCCAGGTCATCTGCTCAACGAGTTCTTCGAGCGTTCCGATGCCGCCTGGTAATGCTACGAAGGCGTCCGAGCGCTCGAACATCAGCCGCTTCCGCTCGTGCATGTCTTCGGTAACGATCAGTTCGGAAACGCGGTCGAGCGCGATCTCTTTGGCGCTGAGAAAGCCGGGAATGATGCCGGTGACCGTACCGCCGTGATCGAGCACCGCGTTGGCCACCGCGCCCATCAGACCGATCGCGCCGCCGCCGTACACCAGCCCGACGCCTTGTTCGGCGAGTTCCTTGCCGAAGGCTGTCGCCGCTTCGAGAAAGCGGGGGTTACTGCCGGGGCCGGAGCCGCAATAGACGCAGACGGTCTTGATCTTGCTCATGGTGGCGGATGTGGCACCGCGGGATGACAGCGTCAAGACGGCCACCGCCATGCCGTTGCAACAGTCTGTTATGACGCAAAGAATCGCATCTCAGGGTGCACGGCGGGAACGAAACACTATATGAAGGCGGACCCGATGGACGATGTCGTTCGCGAGCATGGATTCGGCTCTGCGGACCTTTTCAGGCAGCTTTGATGGCTCACCCACACTCGCATTCGAGCAGCGGCTCTCCTGTCGCGATTCCAGAAGATAAGATCGCACAGAAGGCGACGCTCGGCGGCACCCTGATGCATCTGTGGCCGTATATTTGGCCCGGTGACCGGTCCGATCTGAAGATGCGGGTGGTGTGGTCGATCGTGCTGCTGATCGCCGCCAAGGCGGCGACGCTGATCGTCCCGTTCACTTTTAAATGGGCGACCGACGCGCTCACCGGTGCCGATACCGCACCGATCGAGCCGTCGAACTGGACGCTGTGGCTGATCGCGTCGCCGCTGGCGCTGACTGCGAGCTACGGCCTGGTCCGTGCCTTGATGGCGGTGCTGACGCAGTGGCGTGACGGCATCTTCGCCAAGGTCGCGATGCACGCGGTGCGCAAGCTGGCGTACCGGACCTTCGTGCACATGCACGATCTGTCGCTGCGGTTTCACCTCGAGCGCAAGACCGGCGGTCTGACCCGCGTTCTGGAGCGCGGCCGGCTCGGCATCGAAGTGATCGTGCGGATGGTGATCCTGCAGCTGGTGCCGACGATCATCGAGCTGTCGCTGGTGATGGCGGTGCTGCTGTGGCAGTTCGACTGGCGCTACGTCGCGGTCGTGATGGTCACCGTGGTGTTCTACATGCTGTACACCTACAAGGCGACCGAGTGGCGGATCGGCATTCGCCGCCGCATGAACGATTCCGACAGTGACGCCAACCAGAAGGCGATCGACTCGCTGCTCAACTACGAGACGGTGAAGTATTTCGGCGCCGAGGAGCGCGAGGCGAACCGCTACGACAAGTCGATGCGGCACTACGAGGACGCCAGCGTCGCGACCTATACCTCGCTGGCGGTTCTCAATGCCGGGCAGGCGGTGATCTTCACCTTCGGCCTGACCGCGACGATGCTGATGTGCGCCTCGGGCGTCCGCAACGGCACCAACACCGTCGGCGACTTCGTGATGATCAATGCGATGATGATTCAGCTGTATCAGCCGCTGAACTTCATGGGCATGGTGTATCGCGAGATCAAGCAGGCGATCATCGACATCGAGAAGATGTTCGCGGTGCTGTCGCGCAAGCCGGAGGTCGAGGATCGCGCCGGCGCCAAGCCGCTGGCGGTCGAAGCCGGCACCGTGCGGTTCGAGGACGTGAAGTTCGCTTATGATCCGGCGCGGCCGATCCTGAAGGGCCTCAATTTCGAAGTGCCTGCCGGCAAGACGGTGGCGATCGTCGGCCCGTCCGGCGCCGGCAAGTCGACGATCTCGCGGCTGCTGTTCCGGCTGTACGACGTCTCGGGCGGCCGCATCCTGATCGACGGTCAGGACATCCGCAGCGTCACCCAGACCTCGCTGCGCGCGGCGATCGGCATGGTGCCGCAGGATACCGTGCTGTTCAACGACACCATCCGCTACAACATCCGTTACGGCCGCTGGGACGCCACCGACGCCGAGGTGGAGGAGGCGGCCAAAACCGCGCAGATCGACGCCTTCATCAAGGCGTCGCCGAAGGGCTACGATACCGAAGTCGGCGAGCGCGGGCTGAAGCTCTCGGGCGGTGAGAAGCAGCGGGTGGCGATTGCGCGAACGGTTCTCAAGGCCCCGCCGATTCTGGTGCTCGACGAGGCGACCTCGGCGCTCGACAGCCACACCGAACATGAAATCCAGGGCGCCCTGGAGCGTGTGGCACAAAACCGCACCTCGCTGGTGATCGCGCACCGGCTTTCGACCATCGTCGGAGCCGATGAGATCATCGTGCTCGATCAGGGGCGGATCGCCGAACGCGGCACGCATGCGCAGCTGTTGGCGGCTGGCGGGCTTTACGCCAGCATGTGGAACAGGCAGCGCGAGGCCGAAGAGGCGCGCGAGCGGCTGGCGCTGATCGGCGACGATGATTCACCGGTTCGTAAGCCGGAAATCGACGACGATCTGGCAACTTCGGCGGCGGCGGAGTAATCGTGTTGCAGCGCCACGCACTAGGCTTTCGAAGTTAGGGGACGTCCGATGTCCATCGTCAATTCCGTTCGCGCCCAGATCCCGCCGATCCATCGGGAGGGCTATCCGTTCGTTGGCGCCTTTGCGCTGGTGACGCTGATTCTGTTCTGGATCTGGTCGCCGCTCGGCTGGATCGGCACCGTGCTGACGATCTGGTGCGCCTATTTCTTCCGTAACCCGGCCCGGACGACCCCGGTGCGCGACGGTCTGGTGGTGTCGCCGGCGGACGGCCGCGTCTCGATGGTGGTCGACATCATCCCGCCGCCGGAGCTGGGGCTGGGCGCCAAGCCGCTGCCGCGCGTCTCGATCTTCATGAGCGTGTTCAACTGCCACGTGAATCGCAGCCCGGTGGCCGGCCGGATCGAGCGGATCGTGTATTCGCCCGGCAAGTTCATCAACGCCGAGCTCGACAAGGCCAGCGAAGACAACGAGCGCAATTCGATGGTGCTGTCGACCGAGCATGGCCAGATCGGCGTGATCCAGATCGCCGGTCTGATCGCCCGCCGGATCGTGTCGTTCGTGCGTGAAGGCCAGCCGCTGGTCGCCGGCGAGCGTTTCGGCCTGATCCGGTTCGGTTCGCGGCTCGACGTCTATCTGCCCGAGGGCACCAAGCCGCTGGTCGCCGAAGGCCAAACCGCGATCGCCGGCGAGACCATCCTGGCCGACCTCAAGGGCGGCGACGCTGGACGGACGTACCGGACCGACTAACATCGGGGCCGCCGGCCCGAAGGTTGCCATGATGGCCGAGCAGGATGGTGGTTCCGAGACGAGAGCGAAACCGATGCCTTTCGATCTGAATTCCCCTGAGACGCCGCGTCGCCGGTTCGGGCCGATTCCGGTGCGCCTGCTGGTGCCGAACGTCATCACCCTGCTGGCGATCTGCGCCGGCCTGACGGCGATCCGGCTGGCGACCGAGGGGCGGATGGAGCTGGCGGTCGCGGCGATCGTGTTCGCTGCGGTGCTCGACGGCATCGACGGCCGCGTCGCCCGGATGATCAAGGGCCAGTCGAAATTCGGTGCCGAGCTCGACAGCCTGGCGGATTTCGTCAATTTCGGCGTCGCGCCGGGCCTGATCCTGTACTTCTGGCAGCTGCACTTCCTCAGCAATGTCGGCTGGATCGCCGCCATGGTGTTCGCGATCAGCGGCGGCCTGCGGCTGGCGCGGTTCAACGCCACCATGGACGATCCCAACAAGCCGGCGTTCGCCGCCAACTTCTTTACCGGCGTACCGGCTCCGGCGGGCGCCATCACTGTGCTGTTGCCGGTCTATATGGGCTTCCTCGGCGCGCCGACGCCGCCGGCGGTGCTGACCGCGGTCTATACGCTGCTGATCGCCTTCCTGATGGTGTCGCGGCTGCCGGTGTTCTCCGGCAAGACGGTGAAGATGCGGGTGGCGCCCGAGATGGTGCTGCCGCTGTTCGTCTCGGTGGTGTTGTTCATCGCGCTGCTGATCGGCTACCCCTGGCACATCCTGTCGGCCTGCTCGGTGCTGTACCTGCTCAGCCTGCCGGTCGGCTGGCGGTCGTACCGCGACCATCAGCGCAATGCCGCAACAGCCCAGCAGGGCAAGCCCGCGCCCGCCGGCCAAAAGCCCACCCTGGTCGTGAACGATCCGGCCCCACGCGACGACGACCGCCCGGCGCGGCTGAACTGACCGCAGGACGGTCAGTGGCGTCACGCGCTGCCCCTTGGGCGGTATTCTGAAACTCGCTATAGGGCAGGGCTGTCGCCGGGGTTGAACGGCCGCCGCCAACGGACGGTCGGGTCTGGCGACGCTGGAGGACGCCCGTGAGCCAACCTGATTCCGGTCCCGTGCCGGCCGCCGTGCTCGAAGCCCTGGCCCGCTACGACACCCCCACGATCTGCAACGCGATGGAAGTGGTCGCCCCCGAGCGGCGCGCGATCGGCTTCACCACCCGCCCGCTGGTCTGCCCGTTCCCGCAGCTTCCGCCGATCGTCGGCTATGCCCGCACCGCGACCATCCGCGCGACCGTGCCGTCCAGCCTGCCGCCGGCCGAGCGACGGGCCAAGCAGATGGCCTATTACGAATATGTCGGCTCCGGCGCCGGCCCCCGCATCAGCGTGATCCAGGACATCGACGGGCCGGATGCCGGGTTCGGGGCGTTCTGGGGCGAGGTCAACAGCGCCGTGCACAAGGCGCTCGGCTGCCTCGGCGTGATCACCGACGGTTCGATCCGCGACGTGCCGCAATGGGCGCCGGGCTTCCAGGCGCTGGCCGGGTCGGTCGGTCCATCGCATGCTCACGTTCACGTCACCGGCTTCGGCGCGGAGATCCGGGTGGCCGGCATGGCGGTGTGCGATGGCGACCTGATCCATGCCGACAGTCACGGCGCGGTGGTGATCCCGCACCATTTGGCCGCGCAATTGCCCGAGGCGGCCGAGCTCTGCGGCCGGCGCGAGGTCCCGATCCTGGAAGTCGCCCGCAGCGCCGAGTTCTCACTCGACAAGCTGAAGCAGGCGCTTGCGAAGGCCTCGGAGATTCACTGAGTTCGGGGCGAGGGACGCTCTCCGGCCGACCGCGGCCCATCACCGCCGCGGCGGTGCGCCCAGAAGACAGATGCTTGGTAATATTACGGGGTTGCTCGCCGCATTAGCGCTTGCGCAGCGCCGAATACTTTACCCGTCTTTAATGGCGACTGCATAGTTTCGGAACCGCTGCTCAGAACGATCAGTGCCGACGGCTCGCGCCGCGCGGCTGGTGTGTGCGCGTCGGAGTGAATAATGGACATCATGACGTCAGCCGGCCTGGTCGGCGGCATCGCAGTCATTGCCGTGATGATGCTGATGGGCGGCGACGTCCATATGTTCATCTCCGAACATGCCATGATCATCATCTTCGGCGGTTCGTTGACCGCCACGATGATCCGCTTCCCGCTCAATGTGATCCTGCACGGTCTGCCGCTCGGCGCCAAATTCGCCTTCACGATGAGCCGGCTGTCGGCGCGTGATCTGGTCGATGAGCTCGCCAGCATCGCCGAGATCGCCCGTAAGTCCGGTCCGGTCGGCCTGGAAAAGGTCGAGGCCGAAGATCCGTTTCTGGCCAAAGGCATCCGCTACGTGGCCGACGGTTACGACATCGAATTCATTCGCGATAACCTCGAGCGCGACCGCGATAACTTCCTGATGCACCTCGACGAGGGCAGCAAGATCTACCGCGCCATCGGCGACTGCGCCCCGGCGTTCGGCATGATCGGCACGCTGATCGGCATGGTGCAGATGTTCTCCAACATGTCCGACCCGTCGAAGCTGGGGCCGTTCATGGCGACCGCGCTTCTGGCGACGCTGTACGGGGCGCTGGTCGCGAACCTGTTCTGTCTGCCGATCGCCGACAAGCTGCACACCAAGAAGATCGACGAAGAAACCAACCGCACGCTGATCATCGACGGCATCCTGATGATCCGCGACTCCAAGAGCCCGGCGCTGGTCCGTGAAATGCTGCTGGCTTACCTGCCCGAGAAGCACCGTTCGGAAGAAGACGAAGCGGTCCCGGCTTAACCCGACCTCAGTCGATCGTCGGAAGGCGCCATGGCCAAAAAGAAGAAAGCCGAAGAGCATGCCGGTGGCCACGGCTGGTTCGTCACGTTCGCCGACCTGATGGGCCTGCTGATGAGCTTCTTCGTGATGCTCGTCGCGTTCTCGACCCAGGACAAAGCCAAGCTGATGATCGTCGCCGGCTCGATGCGCGAGGCGTTCGGCGTGCAGAACGACGCGCGCTACTCCGGCATCATCGAGAACGACGGTCTGCCGACCCGGGGCAAGGTCAAGAACACCGAGCACGTCAATCCGGAACTGTCGACCGCCAAGCCGTCACCCGGCGAGGTGACGCGCGACGAAGGCATCAATACCAAAGAGGACCGCGAATTCGCGCTCGCCTCGGCGTCGCTGCGGCAGGCGCTGCAGAACATGCCGGAAATCTCCGAGCTGTCGAAGAACATCATGTTCGAAGAGACCAAGCAGGGTCTCAACCTCGAGATCATGGATCAGGACGGTCGCTCGATGTTCGCCGACGGCTCCAAGGTGCCATTCGAACGCACCCGTTTGCTGCTGCAGCGGCTTGCGGTGCCGCTGCGCGCAACGCCGTTGCGGGTCACCATTGTGGGACACACCTCGTCCGGCCTGCTGCCGGAGCGCAGCGACTATAACGGTTGGGACCTGTCGTCGGACCGCGCCAACTCGGTGCGCCAGATCCTGGAGCGGGAAGGGCTGCCCGGTTCGCACATCTTCGCCGTGACCGGCAAAGCCGACAGCCAGCCGCTGTTTCCCGACGATCCGTCGATCGCCGCCAATCGCCGCGTGACCATCACGCTGATGCGCGAGAGCCCGGCGCTACCGCCCGGCATGAAGCCGTAAGCGTTTCACCCGGCCGCTTGTGGCGGCCACCTCGATTGCAAGCCGGACCTCCGCTTCATCGCGCGTCATCCGAATCCGATGGGTTCGGTATTCGGCATCCCGTGGTTGCATCGGTCGCGGTCGGCCCGCTAGCCTGAGGCACGTCACGGCGGCGGGCGCGTTATCTTTGAAGGGTTTGCCGGCGTGGCGTCGCGGCTCTTGGATCAAATCCAGCGATCGAGCGTTCTACGGCAGCCATGGCCCTCAGCGCGGCAACCACCGAAGCGCCTGAACAAACCAGCTTTTGGGCGCTCACGCTCGGCGGGATCGGCGTTGTTTTCGGCGATATCGGCACATCTCCCTTGTACGCATTCCGCGAGGCGGTCGCCGGCGCGGCTGGCGGCGCACTGGCAAGCCGGGTGCTGGTGCTCGGGGTGCTGTCGCTGATCCTGTGGGCGCTGCTGATCGTCGTCACCGCCAAGTACGTGTTGCTGCTGCTGCGCGCCGATAACAACGGCGAGGGTGGCACGCTGTCGCTGATGGCGCTCGGCCGCCGCGCGCTCGGCCGTCGCAGCCTGTTTCTCCTGGTGCTCGGCGTGATCGGTGCGTCGATGTTCATCGGCGACTCGATGATCACGCCGGCGATCTCAGTGCTGTCGGCGATCGAGGGCCTGAAGATCGCGGCCCCCGCGCTCGAACATTACGTCGTGCCGCTGACCGTGCTGGTCCTGGTGCTGCTGTTCGGCGTGCAGAGCCATGGCACCGCGATCGTGGCGCGGTTCTTCGGCCCGGTGATGCTGGTGTGGTTCGCCACGCTTGCTGCGATGGGCGCGATGCACATCATGGACGATCCGTCAGTGCTCGCCGCCATCAACCCGTGGTACGCGGCGCAATTCCTCGCCAGCCACGGCACCATCGGGCTGGTGACGCTGGGCGCGGTGTTTCTGGCGGTCACCGGAGGCGAGGCGCTGTACGCCGATCTCGGCCATTTCGGCCGCCGCCCGATCCAGACTGCCTGGCTCGGCTTCGTGCTGCCGGCGCTGCTGATCAATTACTTCGGCCAGGGCGCGCTGGTGTTGTCGAATCCGGCTGCGCTGGAAAACCCATTCTACAAGATGGTGCCCGAGGCGCTGGTGTTGCCGCTGACGCTGATGGCGACCGCAGCGACCGTGATCGCCAGCCAGGCGGTGATCACCGGCGCATTCTCGCTGATCAGCCAGGCGGTGCAGCTCGGGCTGCTGCCGCGGTTCGAAGTGCGCTACACCTCCGAGACCAATGCCGGTCAGATCTACCTGCCGCGTGTCAACGCGTTGCTGCTGATCGGCGTCTTGCTGCTGGTGCTGTTGTTTCAGACCTCGAGCCGGCTTGCCTCTGCCTACGGCATCGCGGTGTCCACCACGATGGTGGTCGATGGCATCATGGGCTTCGTGGTGATCTGGAAGCTGTGGCGCTGGAGCTGGCCGGCTGCGGCGCTGGTGATTGTGCCGCTGGTGCTGGTCGATGCGATGTTCTTCAGCGCCAATCTGCTGAAGCTGCTCGACGGCGCCTGGGTGCCGCTGCTGTTCGGCCTGTCGATGGCGGTGGTGATCTGGACGTGGCGGCGCGGCGTCGCGCTGCTGATGATCAAGTCGCGCCGGGCCGAGGTGCCGCTCGACGATCTGATCGGCAGCCTGGAGAAACATCCGCCGCACATCGTCAAGGGCACCGCGGTGTTTCTGACCGCCGATGCCGAATTCGTGCCGCCGGCGCTGCTGCACAATCTCAAGCACAACAAGGTGCTGCACGAGCACAACGTGATCCTGACGATCGAGACGGTTCACACCCCGCGGGTCGACCCCGCCGACCGGATCAGGCTGGTGAGGATCAGCGAGAAGTTCAGCAAGGTGGCGTTGCGGTTCGGCTTCATGGAGACGCCGAACGTGCCGAAGGCGCTGGTGCTGGCGCGCAAGCTCGGCTGGGAGTTCGACATCATGTCGACCTCGTTCTTCGTGTCGCGGCGCTCGCTGAAGCCGGCCGCGCAATCGGGAATGTGGCGGTGGCAGACCAAGCTGTTCGTCGCTCTCGCCAAGTCGGCCAACGACGCCACCGACTACTTCCAGATTCCGACCGGCAGGGTCGTCGAGGTCGGTGCCCAGGTCACCATCTAGCTGCTGGCCGCGAGGGCAGGGCGACCGGCTTCGACCAAAAGCGGCAGTGCTTTCGCGGCCCGCTGCGCCTATCCAGCAAACATGCCGATGATCTCGTTGAGAAGCTTGATTTTCCTCGCGCTAGGCGCAACCTTGGCGCCGCAATGGCCGAGCCTCGTTCTCGTTGTTGCGCTCATGGATCCGGGCAGTGCGATCGCGGGAGAGAAGAAAGTGGCAGGCCAGGTTGAAGATTTGACGCCGCAAGAGGTCGCTCAGGGCATCGCCGACGGGCGCTATCTGCTGGTGGACGTTCGCGAGCCGAACGAGGTCGCCGCCGAAGCCTATCCGGACGCCGTGGTTGTTCCGCTCTCGACCTTCGACCCTAAGGCGATCCCCGATCCGGCCGGCAAACAGGTCGTGTTCGCCTGCCGTTCCGGCAAGCGCTCGGTGACGGCGTCGATGGCCGCCCAGGCCGCGGGGCTCGCCTACACCCGCCACCTTGCCGGTGGCATCCTCGGCTGGAAGGCGGCCGGTCTGCCGACCAAGCCGGGCCGTTGATCCGTACGATGACCGCCGTCCGATGAGCAACAAGGTCTTCGCCGATCTCCCGGTCACCGTGTTCGAGGCGATGTCGCAGCTCGCGCGCGACAACGACGCGATCAATCTGGGGCAAGGCTTTCCCGACGATCCGGGGCCGGAGGATATCCGTCGCACCGCCGCGGATGCCGTTCTCAACGGCTATAACCAATACCCGTCGATGATGGGGCTGCCGGAGCTGCGCCAGGCGATCTCGACCCACTATGCGCACTGGCACGGCGTCCAACTCGATCCGATGACGGAGGTGATGGTGACCTCCGGCGCGACCGAAGCGCTGGCGAGTGCCATCCTGTCGGTGGTCGAACCCGGCGACGAAGTGATCGTGTTCCAGCCGGTGTATGACTCGTACCTGCCGATCATCAGGCAGGCCGGCGGCATTCCGCGGCTCGTTCGGCTCGAACCGCCGCATTGGCGCATCACCGAAGAGTCGCTGCGGCGGGTGTTCAACGCCAAGACCAAAGCGATCGTCTTCAACAACCCGCTCAACCCGGCCGCCGTGGTTTATCCGCGCGAAGACCTCGAATTGCTGGCACGGTTCTGCCAGGAGTTCGACGCGGTGGCGATCTGCGACGAGGTGTGGGAGCACGTCACGTTCGATGGCCTCAGCCACATCCCGCTGATCACCATCCCCGGGATGCGCGACCGCACTATCAAGATCGGCTCCGCCGGCAAGATCTTTTCGCTCACCGGCTGGAAGGTCGGCTTCGTCTGCGCCGCGCCGAAACTGCTGCGCGTTGCCGCCAAGGTGCACCAGTTCCTGGCGTTCACCACGGCACCGAACCTGCAGGCGGCCGTCGCCTACGGTCTCGGCAAGAGCGACGATTACTTCCTGCAGATGCGCAAGGATCTGGCCCGCAGCCGCGACCGGCTGGCGCAGGGGCTGTCCAGCATCGGCTTTCCGGTGATCCGCTCGCAGGGCACCTATTTCCTCACTGTCGATCTGTCGCCGCTCGGCCTCAACGAAACCGACGAAGCGTTCTGCAAACGCATCGTCACCGACTACAAGGTCGCGGCGATCCCGGTGTCTGCGTTCTATGAGGAAGAGCCGGTCACCTCGGTGGTGCGGTTCTGTTTCGCCAAGAAGGATCAGACGCTCGACACCGCCCTCGAGCGCCTGTCGGATGCGGTTCACGGGCGCTAGGGATGTCATGATGCGGGATACGATGCGGCGGCGACTGCTGACTCTGGGCGCGGGGATCGCTCTGTCGGTGTCGCTCACGCTGCCTGGCTGGGCGCAGGACCGCACCGTCAATTTCTACAACTGGTCGAACTACGTCGCACCGGGCGTGCTCGAGGATTTCACCCGCGAGACCGGCATCAAGGTGGTGTACGACACCTTCGATGCCAACGAGACGCTGGAGACCAAGCTGCTCGCCGGCAAGTCCGGCTACGACCTCGTGGTGCCGACCGCTTATTTCCTGCAGCGTCAGATCACCGCCGGCGTGTTCCAGAAGCTCGACAAGTCGAAGCTGCCGAACCTGAAGAACGCCTGGGACTTCGTCACTGACAAGCTGGCGCTGTACGATCCGGGCAATCAGTTCGCCGTCAACTACATGTGGGGGACGACCGGCATCGGCTACAACGTCGCTGCGGTGAAGCGGATTCTCGGCGAGGGTGCCGTGATCGACAGCTGGGAGATGATCTTCAAGCCGGAGAACCTGGCGAAGTTCAAGGACTGCGGCGTTCACATGTTGGATTCCGCCGACGACATTTTGCCGGCGGCGCTGACCTATCTCGGCCGTGATCCGAATTCGACCAACAAGGACGATCTGGAAAAGGCCGCCGAGGTTGTCGGCAAGGTCCAGCCTTCGGTGCGCAAGTTCCATTCGTCCGAATATCTCAACGCGCTCGCTACCGGCGAGATCTGCCTGGTGGTGGCGTGGTCGGGCGACATCAAGCAGGCGCAGCCGCGCGCGGCCGAAGCTCATAACGGCGTCGAAATCGGCTACGCGATCCCGAAAGAGGGCGCGCAGATGTTCTTCGACAATCTGGCGATTCCGGCCGACGCCAAGAACGTCGCCGAGGCGCACGAACTGATCAACTTCCTGTACCGGCCGGACATCGCCGCGCGCAATTCGGATTTCCTGTCCTATGCCAACGGCAACAAGACCAGCAAGGACTTCATCAATCCAAGGGTGCTGAACGACAAGGCGATCTATCCGGACGCTGACACCCAGGGGCGGCTGTTCGTGATCACCGCGCGCGATCCCGCGACGCAGCGCATGATCAACCGGCTGTGGACGCGGGTGAAGACGGGGCGCTGACGCTCGGTATCGATCGCCTGCGGGTACGGGAGTAATTCCGAGCCTCGATACCTCAACAAACTGCGTAGGCGCACGAGTGCCCGAATCGGGCTCAGCGGGCGCAGGATCGGTTCATGCCCATGGCGATCCGATCCTTCGCGCGACTTCGTGGCGGCTGTTCTCTGGCCGTCCTTTGGCTGTGCAGTCTTGCTGTCCTCACGGGCGTCACGGGGACCGCCAGCGCTGGCGATCAGCCTCGCGAGCGTGGAGCTCCGCGCTGGACTGTTTCGGCCGAAGCATTGGTGCTTGGCCGCGCCGGGACAGGCAATCAATCGCTTGTCTCGCTCGTGCCGGGCGATGTGCCGTGGTGGACACCGGCCGGCCCGAACACCACCAACGTCCCCGGTGCCGAGGTGCTGAACAGCAATCGGCTCAATCAGCGCTTGGCCGCCGGCCCGAGGATTGGTGTCAACTACCGAGACCCGTCGGGTTATGGCGTCGAGCTGTCCTACTTCAATGTGGTCGGGCTGAAGGCGTCAAAAAGCGTCGGCCCGGAAACGCCGGGACAATGGCTGGTGATGAAAGCGCCCGGCACGTTCTGGCAGACGCAGGACTATGCCTATCAAGCAATGGCGTGGCAGGACGATACCCGGCTGCACAGCCTGGAGGCCAATGCGCGGCTGGAGATAACGCCGCGCGTGACGCTGCTGGCAGGTGTTCGCTGGCTGCAACTGCACGATCAGCTGCAAGGGACGCTGGATCCGGCCGATCTCGGCCAGCCGATGTGGAAGTTCAGAGTGCCGAGCCGGCTGTCCGATGCCGTCCCGGTCCCCGGCAGCCCGGTCGTGATCAATCCGCCGTTCTGGACGAGTTCGACGACGAACAACCTCTACGGCGTTCAAGTCGGCGTGCGAGCGACCTTGTGGGAGATCGAACGCGTCTCGGTCGACGCGGTGCTGAAGGCCGGCGTGTTCGACAACCATGCGACGCAAGCCGCGCAGGTCAGCATGCAGAAGCAGCTCTACCCGACGTACGCGGCCACCGACGCGGCCGCCTTCGTTGGACAGGGCGGCATCGCGGCGAAATATCGGCTGAGCGATCACGTCGCCGTCAAGCTCGGATACGAAGCGTTGTGGCTCGGCCGCGTGGCGTTGGCGCCGGCTCAAGTGCAGGCGACCTCAACCACGTCCAGCAGCGTGACGGCGGTCGGGGTCGATTGTCGCGAGTCGACGCTTCTTCAAGGCGTCACGGTCGGCATGGAGTACTCGTTTTAGCGCTGCGGCCAGCGATCAGGCAGTCTTCGCCAGTTTCGGTGCTGGCGCGCCGTGGAGAGCAACCTGGTCGAGATCCCGTAGATCGACCGTCCCTGGCAACGCGTGATCCGATGGCTTGTCGCCGACGCCCCGCATCGGGATCGGACTGACCGGGGCGCGGTCATGCCGCTCGATGTCGCCGCGCAGTAGCCGCCACGCCCAGCCAGCGGTTCGACGATAGGTGTGCGCAAGCCCGATCATGCCGTAGATCTGCGCGCCGGCATCGACGATGTGGGCGCGGAATTTCAGCCAGGCCCGACGCCGCATCCGCTTGGCGGGCGAGAAATGCGCGACCTCGTGCGCGGGACGAGTCTCCGCACTGGAGAACACGTCGGCCGACTTCGAGAACACCAGCGCGCTCACGAAGCGGATCGGGTTGAAGAAGTAGGTGTAGGCGATCAGCAGATTGAGCTGCTTCAGCCAAGGCCGCGGGTGCTTGGATGCGACGACGTAGTTGCCGTCCATGATGTGCGGCTCGACCTGGATATCGCCGGCGCGGCTGAACGCCATCCCGGATTCGAACACGTTCTCGTACCACTTCGAACCGGGGGCAGGAGTCAGCATCATCACCTGCGTGCTGATCGATCCGGCCTGCCGCAGCAGCCTGATCTGGTTGATCAGGCCGTAGTTCGACTTCCAGGTCACCAGCGGCTGGCTGTCGTGGTGCATCATCATCGGCATCGGCAGGATGTTGTTCTCGCGCAGCAGCTTGAAGGCGAGTTGGGTCTTGTCCTTGTCCTGCGCCTTCTTCACCAGCGTCGCGGTCATGTCCTCGACGCCGAGCCACACCGCCGCAAAGCCCGCATCGCGGATCAGCGGCAGGTGATCGCGCATCCCGACGGTGTCGTGCACCGTAACCTCGGTGCCGAGCCGCACCTTGCAGAACGGCCGTTCGGAGCGCTTGCGCGCCAGCGTGCCGGCGATGTCCAGCGTCCGCTTGGTATCGTTGAAGAAGTTATCGTCGGCACCGAAGAAGTGATAGATGCCGAAAGTGCTGGCGATCTGCCCGATCTCCTCGGCGATGCGTTCACCGCTCTTGGCGCGGAACTGCGACTGGTTGTAGGCGGGGATAGGGCAGTACGAGCACCTGAACTTGCAGCCCGCGGTCATCACGATGCTGGCGATCGGGCTGTATCGCTTCACGCGGTTGATCGGCAACGCCTGGCTGGCCAGCGTCGCGCTGTTGCTCGGCGCCTCCAGCAGCTTGTAGCCATGCACCGGATCGGGAAGCTCATCGAGATCGCCGAGCAGTCGCTGCACGCCGGTGTCGATCAGCTCCTCGATTGGACCGCTACGCGAGGCGCGACGTGCGTAAACGATGCCCGCCACCTCATCGAGCGCGCCGCCATCGCGAGCACGCTGGAACACCGAGCGCATCGACTCGCCGGCCGCGCGCATCGACAGCAGCACGTCGAGCAATTCGAGGAAGACATATTCTTCGCCGGTGACGGCCACATCGGCCGACCAGGACGGATCGCCGCCGCCGAACACGTGCCACGGCTCGTAGCGAATCCGCGGTCCGCCGACCATGATCAGGGGACGTTTGTCAGGCTCGATCTGGCAGGCTTCCCGGATCAGGCGATCGCATTCGGCGGAATGCAGATGCATGCTCGAGACCAGGAACAGGTCCGGAATCCGGCCGTCGAGTCGCATTTGCAGCGGGCTGAAATTGCGGTTCCACTGCTGCAGCACGATCCGGGTCTTGTCGAAACCGACGTCGGCGAGCGCGGAACCGATCGACCGGACTCCGCCGGGTGCCATCCGGGTGTCGGCGAGCACAAAGGGCAGCACGCGGGTGCGATGATCGAACGCGCTGACGATGACGGTCGTCAGGTCATGCTGCCCCGACAGCCGGCGAAGGCGTGCGCGGAGGCTCGCCATCTTGCCGGGAACCAGAAGCTCATCACCGCGGGCACGCCTTGGAAGTTCCATATATTTCCTCGATCCAGATGGACGGCCGCAAAGTGATTTGCGGGCGCCACTGTGAGGTTAATACCCGAATCGGTCAAGTTGACGGCCCGCCGCAGCGCAGCAGGTTCCGCACGGTTCCGCCAATGCGTATGAGCACGGGGCAGATGAGCCAAGCAGCGCAGCTCGTCTTCAAGACGTCACGCAGGCCGAGTCTAAGCGTATTCGGATCCTGCTCGAACTAAGCGAATTTCGGATAAGTGGACGCGCGTCGACGCGACTAAGCACTGACTACACGGATCGTCACCGCCAGCGGCGGTGCAGCCACAGCCATTGCTCGGGCGTTTCGCGGATCCAGCTTTCGATCACCGAGGTGCACGCCTGCATCGTGCCCTGGATGTCGATCCGGCCGTCGGCATCGCGGACCGGCTCTATCTCTTCGGTCAGCTCGGCGCGGAAACGGCCATCGGGGAGGCGGATGACGCGGGCGCCGTGCAGCGGGCACTCGATCTGGCGCAGCAGCTTTGCCAGCAGCGGGTTGGCCTTCGCGGTGCGGCCGAAGAAGGTGACGTCGACACCCTTGGTGAAGTGCTGATCGATCAGCATGCCGACGTGCTTGCCGTCCTGCAGCGCCTGCGCCAGCTTGAACGGCGCGCTCGATCCGGCGGCGACGAGCTGCCCCATCTTCACCGAGCGGATTTCTTCGACGATGCGGTCGGCGGCTGCGATATTCGGCCGGCGATACAGCACCGCAGTGTCGAGGCCGTGCGCGACGGCGGCGACCGCCGGCAACTCCCAGTTGCCGAGATGGCTGGCGAAAATCAGCGCCGGCTTGCCATCGTCGCGGAGCTTTTCGAACAGCTCGAGGGAGCGGCCGGTCACTTCGATGCGGCTGCGCTCGGGATGCTCGACGTCGTAGTCCCACACCGAGTCGAGATGCGCGAACTCCGCGGCCGATCGGCCGAGATTGTCCCAAACGCCGCTGAGGATGGCCTCGATCTCGTCCGGCGACTTCTCCGGAAATGCCGCGGTGAGGTTGTCGCGGCCGATCCGCTGCTCCGGAAAGCGCGGGCCGAACTTGCGGGCAACCGCGCCGAACAGCCGGGCGCTCTTGTCGGGATCGAACTTCCGCGCCAGATGCAGCGCGCCGATCGCCACAGGCCCGACGATCTTGCCGACGACGTCCTTGGCCGCGCGCTGGGCGCGCAGCTTGGCGCGATACAGGGCGACCTTCATCAGAACCGGACGATGATCTTGCCGAACACCTGACGGCTTTCCATCCGCTTCAGTGCGGCGCCGACGTCGTCCAGCGGCACTTCGGTGTCGATCACCGGCAGCATGCCGGCCGCCATCTTGTCGAGGCTTTCGGCGATGTTCTTCATCGTCGCGCCGAACGATCCGAAGATTTTGTACTGCTGCTGGAACAGCTGCATCAGGTTGAGGGTGGTGGTCGGGCCCGAGGTCGAACCGCAGGTCACCAGTCGGCCGCCGCGCTTCAGGCTGAGCAGCGAGCCGTTGAAGGTGTCGGCGCCGACGTGTTCGAACACTACGTCGACCCCCTTCTTCTTGGTGATCTTGCGGCACTCGTGCTCGAAGCGGTCCTGGCGATAGTTGATGACGTGATCGGCGCCGAGCTTCTTGACGCCTTCGATCTTGGAATCGTCGCCGACGGTGGTGATCACCGTGCAGCCGATCGCCTTGGCCATCATGATTGCGACGGTGCCGATGCCGGAGCCGCCGGCATGGACCAGTACGGTCTCGCCCGGCTGCAGCTTGGCGTTATCGAACAGCATGTGCTGCACGGTCGAGAACGCGATCGGCGCGCAGGCGGCGTCGCGCAGATCGACGCCGTCCGGCACCGGGATCACCAGCCGCGCCGCGATGTTCATCAGCTCGCGCGCAAAGCCGTCGACATGGAAACCGATCAGGCCGCCGACGTTTTCACAGAGATTGTCGCGGCCTTCCTGGCACGCTTTGCAGTGGCCGCAGGTCAGCGCGCCGTACATCACGACCTTCTGCCCGGGCTTGAATGCGGTGACGCCGTCACCGACGGCTTCGATCGTTCCGGAGGCTTCGGCGCCGACCACGATCGGCAGCTTGCGCTTGACGAAGGCCATGCCCCGATAGCCCCACACGTCGATGTGGTTGAGCGCCACCGCGGCGATGCGGACCTGCACTTCGCCGGCCGCCGGGGGCGGGGGAGACGGCAGGTCGGCGACCACGAGATTGCGGTCGGCAACGAGGGTGAGCGCGCGCATGGGGTTCGTCCGAACGGTTGGAGGCTTGCGCCCTGCGTATCGCCGCTGGCGGCCGCGGCGTCAACCGCGGCGGCCGGAACTGCGACTCACAGGCGGTTAGGCCGGTTCGCGGGTCAGGATCAGCGAGGCGTTCTGGCCGCCGAACCCGAACGAGTTCGACATCACGCTGGTGACGCGGGCGTCGCGGGCCTGATTGGGCACCACATCCAGCGGGATCGCGGGATCCGGCACGTCGTAGTTGATGGTCGGCGGAATCCGCTGATGCTCCAGGGTCAGCAGCGAGAAGATCGCTTCGACGGCGCCGGCCGCCGACAACGTGTGACCGACCATCGACTTGTTCGACGACACCGGAAGCGACGAAGCCCGCTCGCCGAACACGCTGGAGATGCCGAGATACTCCATCTTGTCGTTCTCGGGCGTGCCGGTGCCGTGGGCGTTGATGTAGTCGATCTGATCGACGCTCATGCCGGCATCGGCGAGCGTCTTGTTGATGCAGCCGATGATCGGCTTGCCGTCCGGGCTCGAGCGGGTGCGGTGGAAATTGTCGGCGAGTTCGCCGCAGCCGGCGATCACGCCGAGGATCGATGCGCCGCGCGCCACCGCCGACTCGTAGCTCTCCAGCACCAGCGCGCCGGCGCCTTCGGCCATCACGAAGCCGTCGCGGTTCTTGGCGAACGGCTTCGAGGACGCCTGTGGAGGATCGTTTTGGGTCGACAGCGCCGACAGCAGCGAGAACCGGATCAGTGCTTCGGCGTTGACCGAGCCGTCGGTCGCGACGCACAGCGCCGCATCGGCTTCGCCGCGCCGGATCGCTTCGACGCCGAGCTGGATCGCGCTCGCACCGGAGGCGCAGGCGGTCGACAGCGAGATCGGCGAACCCTTGGTGCCGAAGGTGTCGGCGAGATGATCGGCGACAGAGCCGAACAGGAAGCGGCGGTGATATTGCGTGAATGCGCCGCCGCCACTGACGCGGAGCAGGGCGTCGTAATCGATCGCGGTGTTGGCGCCGGTGGCGCGCGCCAATTCCTGGCGCGGCAGCCATTCCAGCTCGACCGGCGCGACCGCGAGAAACAGCGGGCCCGGGAAGTCGCCCTTGCGGCCGATGCCGGACTGCGCGATCGCCTCTTCGGTGGCGAGGTCGGCGAGCTTTTCTCC
This sequence comes from Rhodopseudomonas sp. G2_2311, assembly GCF_047501505.1. Classification (NCBI taxonomy): domain Bacteria; kingdom Pseudomonadati; phylum Pseudomonadota; class Alphaproteobacteria; order Hyphomicrobiales; family Nitrobacteraceae; genus Rhodopseudomonas; species Rhodopseudomonas sp. G2_2311. The sequence goes on along the minus strand of NZ_JAZDRK010000020.1, from coordinate 23,466 downwards.
GAGCACGACCGAGGAGAACGGCTCGACCGGGACGAAGTCCACGGTGCCGGCCATCGTGCTCTTCAGCCCGTCGATCGGGAAGCGGGTGATGGTGCGGATGCCGGATTCGCCGGCGGTGAGCTTGGTCCAGTTGTCGGTCTTGCCGGCGCCGAGCGAGGTGACCACGCCCATGCCGGTGACGACCACGATCGGCCTGCCGAATTTGTCCCGCGTCACGGTCATTACGTCCCCCTTACCGAACGGCTTCGACCAGCGCCATGCCTTCGCCGCGCCAGTGGCCCGCCCCGATCACGACAATCTGGTCGGGGGTCTTGCTCATTTCAACTTCGAGACCGGTCGGGTCGTTCGGCGGATACAGCGCGCCGCGCGACAGCGACAGCGCCGCGAGCGCGATGCCGAGCGGGAATTGCGCCTCCATCACATGGCCGAACGGCGTTGCGGTGCCGCGCACCGGCGTGCCGGAGTGATTGCGCAGGAATGCGGTTTCCTCGGCGGTCACCGGCTCGGCACCGGTTGCGCCGGTGATGATCGCGGTGGTGCCGTCGCGCGGGCCGAGCTTCGACCACAGCTTCTCCAGCGACGCGGTGACGTCGCCGGCGTTGCGGCGGCGCGACTGGTCGGCGACGACGTTCTTCAGCCGCGCATACGGCTTGGCGCCGCGTGCTTCGGCGTGCGCCTTCGACTCGATCACCAGGAATGCCGCGCCCGAGCCGAGCGCGAAGCCGCCCTTGGGACCGCGCGCAAACACCGGCGCGTAGGTGTCCTTCAGATTGAAGTCGCCGAACTCGTAAAGCATCAGCAGATCTTTGCGCTCGCCATTCTGGGCGGCGCCGATCAGCGCGATGTCGCTCTGGCCGGCCGCAATCCGCGCCAGCGCAATCCGCGCGGCGTCGACGCCGGCTTCCTCTTCACCCATGAAGGTGCGCGACGAGCCGGTGACGCCATGCACGATCGCGATGTTGCCGGCGAGCAGATTGGAGAGCTGGGCGAGGAAGAGGGTGGGGCGCAGGTCGTTCATGAGGCGCTCGTTGAGCGCATTGGGCGGCACGGTGCCGTAACCTTCGCCATTGAGCACGGCGGAATCGACCGCAAGGTCGCGCTCACCGCCGCCGGCGGCAACGATCATGTCCATCCGCGACAGGATCTCGGTGTTGCCTTTGATTCCGGCGGACTCGAGCGCCAGACCGGCCGCATAGGTGCCGATCCGCTGCCAGGCTTCCATCTGGCGCTGATCGCCCTTCTTGGGGATCTGCTTGTCGAAGCTGAGCGGCGCCAGCGGGTGCACGACGTACGGCGCAAAACCGCTGGTATCGACGTTGACGCGGCGCTCGGTCAGCGCATCCCAATGGGCGTCGAGCCCCTCGGCCAGCGAGCTGGCGAGGCCGATGCCGGTAATCCAGGCTTCGATCGGTTCGGCGCGGGACGTGGTGGTGTCAGCCATGGATCATCTGCTCCGGGAATCCGATTTGCTTCGCCATCGCTTCCATATGCCCGCGCAGGTCGGGATGCGGAAACGGGACGTGGCGGAACGTCAGCGTCGCGTTGCACGCTAGCTTGCCGCCGCTCTTGATCTTCGCTTCGGTCATGGTGAAGCCGGAGCCCTCGTGCACCACCGAGACGTCGATCGATAAGGTCTCGCCGGGCGTCACGAAGGTGCGCATCTTGGCTTCCTTGACCGCGGCCAGGAACGGCATGCGCTGAAACTGCATCAGCGCGATCAAGAGCCAGCCCGAGCTCTGGGCCATGGTCTCGATCAAGAGCACGCCCGGCATCAGCGGGTAGCCGGGGAAGTGGCCTTCGAAGATCGTGCTGGTCTCGGGCACCCGAGCCTCGACCGTGATGCTGCGGTCAGCGAGGCGAAGCTCGGCGATTCGGTCGATCAGGTGGAAATATTCAAGGTTCATGGCGTGGGCGGCTTCCGAACCGCGCCACTACGCGCCCTTGGCGGCAACCAGCTCGTCGATGCGGGCGGCGAGATTCTTGAGAACGAAATACTGCTCGGTGGTCGCCTTGCCGTCGTTGACCTCCTGGGTCCACTTCTCCAGCGGCAGCTTGATACCGAAAGCTTTGTCGATCGCGAACGCGATGTCGAGGAAATCGAGGCTGTCGATCCCCAGGTCATCGATCGCATGGCTCTCCGGGGTGATCGTCTCACGCGGAATGTCGCAGGTTTCCGCGATGATGGTGGCCACCCGATCGAATGTGGAAGTCATTTTAAGCCTTTGATATTATGTCGGAAATGGCCGATTTACGGCGGCTTCAGCCGTCATCCTGGTGACAGGCGATTGCCCGTATAACGGAGCGTTGCTCCGAGTTCAATGGCGGGCAAATCCACGCATTGCGCGGGTTTTGGGCAACCGGCGGGAAGCTTTGGCGAATCTAGCGCGGCGCTGCGATGGCAGCGCAGTCGTGCCGGCCCATCAGCACGCAGTCCTGAGTCCGCCGCATATCGGCGATGCTGGTTGCGAGCCAGATGCCGACTACGGTCAGCGTGATGGTCAGCGCCAAAGCGGCGATGTTGGTCAGCATCCGGTGGCGGAAATCGTCCGGGGCGTTGTCGCGGCCGGTCTCGTCGGGATCGTGCTCCAGCTGCGGCATCTCTCTCCGGAAGGGCAGAATGGTTGCGGAGGGGCGACCGCCATCTTCTGGGGCCGGCACAGGAACGGCGTCGCGCGGCCGAAACGGCAATACGCGGTGGTCGTCATCGGGGAGGGAGATGCGCTGATTCTTCATCGCTGCCGTCCAGCCGTCGCCCGGAACGGGTTCGACCCGATCATCCTAGTGAGGATACGATTTCGGGAAAACTCCGCAATAGACCGGATGGAACATGCCGGCCGGGCGTGTCTGGCCCTCCGGTGCGCCGCGTTGCGGGCGGGGAGGGCCGTGCCATACTCCGCGGGAACCTGGCAATTCAGGAGGCCCAGCGATGACCAATCCGCGTGAACCGTTGCTGCATACGATCCCGATCCTGTCGCTGCGTCCGACTCAGATGACGGTCGGGATGCGCGAGGTGAAGGAGAAGCGGCTGCGATGGCGCCAGCACAAGCCAAAGAAGCAGGCCGAACTGCTCGGCAATCACATGATTCCGGTGGTACTTGGTCCCGGCAAGACGCATTACGTGATCGATCATCACCATTTGGCCCGGGCGCTCCACGACGAGGGCGTCAAGGAGGTATTGGTCACGGTGATCGCCGACCTCACCATGGTCGATCGCGACGCGTTCTGGGTGGTGCTCGACAGCCGGCGCTGGGTTTATCCGTACGATGCCAAGGGCGAGCGGCATCATTACCGCGAGATTCCCAAGACCGTCGCCGGCCTGAAGGACGATCCATTCCGCAGCCTCGCCGGCGAACTCCGCCGCGTCGGCGGTTATGCCAAGGACACGACGCCGTTCAGCGAATTCCTGTGGGCCGATTTCCTGCGCCGACGCCTGTCGCGCAAAAGCGTCAATGCCAACTTCCAGAATGCGGCTGAGAAAGCGCTGGCGCTCGCCAAGAGCAAAGACGCGATCTATCTGCCGGGCTGGTGCGGGCCCGCCGCCGACGATTGAGGCCGGCTTCAATCTTCGGGCGCGGCGCTATGGCCGTGTTCGTCCTTGGCGCCGCCGAGCAGGCGATGCAGCAGCCGCTCGGCGGAATGTCCGCCGATCAGCACCGCGAAGGTGATCACCAGCGCCACGCCGACGATCAACCACTGTCCCGCACCGCAGACGATGCCGATGCCGGCGGCGAGCCAGGTGCATGCCGCGGTGGTGAGGCCGTGGATTTCCAGCCGGTTGCCGCTGCGAACGATCACGCCGGCACCGAGAAAGCCGATGCCGGTGAGAATGCCCTGGATCACACGGCTGGTCGGATCGGATAATTGATCATTCGTCGCCGAATGGTCGGCATGCGCCACTAACAGCGCGGACGCGAGCGCGACCAGCGCCAGCGTACGCATCCCGATCGGCTTGTTCTTGAGGTCGCGGTTGAGCCCGATCAGCCCGCCGGCCATCGCGGCAACGCCAAGACGCAGCAGGATGTCCCACCAGGGTAGCAACGCCAATCCTCCCTCGTGTCGAAGCTCCGTGCCGCTTGCGTCGTGCCGTTCCGAATAACGCGATGATTGCGGATCTGTTCTTCGAGCCGATCAGGTTGTCATGGGCGGATCCAGCACGCGCACGTTGGACTCAATCTGAGACGACGATCAGTGCGCGCGCAGATGCGACACTTCTTCGCATCTCGGGGGCAAACCCTCGCTCAGATCAAAGGAAATTCACGTTCAGACGCATGCCGCTGGTTTCTTCAACAGCACGCTAGAACGGTTCTAGTGGTGCCCGTTACCGCCGTTTGCTTATCGGATGGCGCCGTTGGTGACCTGCACAGCCGAGCACAAGGCGGCATCACCGACTGAAGATGTTTTGGGGGGCATGTTGAAGGACCTGAATTTCCCGGCAGCGGGAGCGCTGTCGTTTGTCTGTGCGTCGGTTCTCCTCCTCTCTCATGCGGCTGCTGCACAGGAAGCTCCTGCGCCGGCTTCCGCTCCGGGTGCTTCAACGGAAGCTCCGGCGAGCGCGACAGGACGTTCACTACCTGCCATCGTCGTCGAGACGTCACGCCGCCGGGCCGCGGCGACGTCCCCGCAGCGCAGGCCGTCGCAAGCGTCCCGATCGACCGCCAGCCGCCGGGCTCCGAACCCGGCCAGCGCCGCAGCGCAGCCCCGTCCGGTTTCGGCAGGCGCTCTGCAGGCAACGTTGCCGGCTGGCTTTCCGGGAGATCAGGTCGCGCGCGGCGCTGGCGTCGGTCTGCTCGGCAACCGCGACGTGATGTCGACGCCGTTCAGCCTCACCAGCTTCACCGAGAAGCTCATCCGCGATCAGCAGTCGCGAACGCTGCTCGATGTGCTCGGCAACGATCCCTCCGTGCGCTCCAACGTGCCGGCCTATAGCGGCATCCAGGGCTTCTTCATTCGCGGCTTCCCGGTGTTCGCCCAGGATATCGCCTTCAACGGACTGTATGGCGTCGCCGACTCCTTCAATCCCGCGCTCGAGCCGATCGAACGCGTCGAAGTGCAGCACGGCCCCAGTACGATGCTGAGCGGCATGCCGCCGTTCGGCACGATCGGCGGGACGATCAACCTGATTCCGAAACGCGCCAGTGACGTGCCGCTGACGCGGTTCACGACCGGATTCATCTCGAACGCCCAGAGCTACAACGCAATCGATGTCGGTCGACGTTACGGGACCAATGGCGAGTGGGGAATCCGCTTCAACGGCGCGTATCAGTCCGGCAGCACGCCGATCGACAACCAGAAGCAGGAATACGGCGTCACGTCGCTCGCCCTCGATTATCGCGGTGAACGCCTGCGGGTCGGCCTCGACCTTGGCTATCAGAAGGTCGACTTCAATTCGCCGCTGCGCAATCGCTCGGTACTGCCGGGCTTTCCGATCCCGCAAGCGCCGGATCTGCGGATCAATCAGCAGCAGCCCTGGGAATATCGCGACAGCAACAACAAATCGGCCGCGATCCGCGCCGAGTATGATCTGACCGATCAGCTCACCGTCTATGCCGCTTACGGCCACAGCGAATTTCATCAGGTCTATTTCGGCGGTCTGCCGTCGATCATCAACGCGCGCGGCGACTACCGCGATGTGATCCAGCTCACCCCGTTCCAGACCAACAGCAACACCGGCGAGGTCGGCGTGCGCGGTCAGTTCGACACCGGACCGGTGAAGCACCGGGTCGGCGTCGCGGCGTCCGGCCTCTGGCAAGATACCGGCCTGACCAACATTCCGGTTGGGGGGACGATCACCTCGAACATCTACAATCCGGTGTACGCGCCGCCGCGCAGCGATGCCGGACTGCCGCGGACCTCGCCGACGACAGCGGAGCGCTTCAACCGCAGCATCGCGATCGCCGATACGATGTCGGTGCTGAACGATCGCGTCGAGCTGACGATCGGCGGCCGCTGGCAGGGGATCGACGCCAAGACGCTGAGCCCGGTGACCGGCCTGGTGACGTCCGACGCGCGCAATGATGCGTTTTCTCCGGGCGCGGGCCTGGTCATCAAGCCGATCGAGCGGCTGTCGCTGTATGCCAACTATATCGAAGGCCTGACGTCGACGGCGCCGCCGACCAATGCGGTCAATCTCAACCAGAGCTTCCCCGCGACGGTGTCGAAGCAGGTCGAGGCCGGCGCGAAGTATGACTTCGGCCCAGTCGGCGTCTCAGTCGCCGGCTTCGAGATCAAGCAGCCGAGTGGCTTCCTCGATCCGACCACCAGGGTGTTTGCGCTCAATGGCGAACAACGCAATCGCGGCGTCGAACTCAACGTGTTCGGTCAGCCGGTCGAGGGATTGCGCGTCGTCGGCGGCGTGAGCTGGATCGAAGGCGTGCTGACCAAAGCGTCGAATCCCGCCTACAACGGCAATACGGCTGTTGGCGTCCCGACGATGCAGCTCAATCTCTACGGCGAATACGATCTGCCGGGGCCTGCCCGGGGTGTGACGATGACCGGCCGGGTGATCCACACCGCGTCGCAGTTCTACGATCAGGCCAACACCCAGAGCATTCCTGCCTGGACCACGCTTGATCTCGGCGTTCGCTACGCCACCAAGATCAATCGAGTTCCTGTGACCCTGCGGGCCAATGTCCAGAACGTCACCGGCGAGAACTACTGGGCCACGACCGGCCGCGGGATTCTCAGCCCCGGCGCGCCGCGAACCTACCTGGTCTCGGCGAGCTTCGACTTTTGAAGTCTCAGCGCAGCGGCTTCTTCAGCAGCGAGAAGCGGTCCGGATCGAGCCCGAGCGAGGGTTGCAGCATCGGAGCATCCATCGTCCGTGCGAGCGGGCGCTCGGTGATGCCCGGATCGTTCGGCACGTCGCGATGCGAGGTGGCGCCACGCCAGCGCTCCAGCACCGCGCTGACGAAGTGCATGTCGTTGCCCGCAGCGGCCGACGGCACGGTCGAGATCGCAGCCTCGCTGCGCGGCAGCTGATGCGCCGGCACTTCCTTGAAGCGTAGCCGGGTCGGCAGCGCCACGCCTTCGCCGAACGCCAGGACTTCGCGGGTGCCGAGCGAGGGCACGAAGGAGAGCAGGTTGGCGGCGGCGTCGGACACCGCCGAGCGCAGCAGCGACTGGTCGCGGTCGTTGGCGAGCCGCATCGCGAACAGCGTGTTGCACTGGGACAGGATCGTCGCATCGAGTTCGGCCGGGCGCTGGGTGACGAGGCCGAGATAGACGCCGTATTTGCGGCCTTCCTTGGCGATGCGCGACACCGCCTTGCGGGTCGGGCCGAAGCCGATTGCGCGGTCGGCGGCAGCGTAGCGGTGGGCTTCTTCGCAGACGAACAGCAGCGGCGACACGCCGTCGCTCCACAGGCCGAAGTCGAATGCCATCCGGCACAGCACCGACACCACCGAGTCGACCACCTCGGCCGGGAAGCCGGCGAGCTGCATGATCGTCATCGGCTTGCCGTTGGCGGGCAGGCGGAACAGATGGCTGATCACTTCCGCCATGGTGTCGCCGCCGACATTGGCGTTGTCGAACATGAAGGCGTAGCGCGGGTCGTTGCGCACCGTCTCGATGCGCGAGATCAGCTTGTGATAGATGATGCGCGAGGAACGGTTTTCCAGCTTGCCCATGCGCTCGTCGATCAGCGAGATCAGGTCGACGAGGCGATACGGCACCGGCGTGTCGGCGGTGTAGCCGATCGACTTCGGATCGACCCGCTTGAGGCCGAGCCGGTCGGTGCTGGTGTATTGCACGTAAAGGCCTTTGGCGACGGGGATCACCTCGGCGAGAATGTCGAGCTCCTCGGGCACGCCGGGACGGCCGGCGAACAGCACGTCGACGATTTCCTCGAAGTTGAACAGCCAGAACGGCAGCTTCAGATTGCGCGGGTTGAGCACCAGCGCCTTGTCGCCGAAGCTGCGGCCGTATTCGTTGTGGACGTCCAGCAGGAAGATGCGCAGCGCCGGGCGCGACTTCAGGATTTCGTTGAGCAGCAGCGACACGCCGGTCGATTTGCCGACGCCGGTCGAGCCGAGCACGGCGAAATGCTTCGACAGCATTTCTTCGATGTCGACATAGGCGATCACCGACGGATCCTGCTGCAGCGTGCCGACATCGATCTGGTCGGAGCCGGTCGGCTCATACACGATGCGCAGGTCGTCGCTGGAGATCAGGTCCACCGAGTCGCCGATGGTCGGGTAGTTGGTGACGCCGCGCTGGAACTTCGGCCGCAGCGGCCCGGGTAGGATCTCGCCGAGCAGGTCGACCGACGCGACCGCGATATGCTCGTCGGTCTCGGCGAGGTTCTCGCTCGATACCTCGGTGATGATCGCGATGATGGTGGAGCTTGCGGTCCGGATGCTGACGAAGCGGCCCACGGTGGCGCGGACGGCAGAGGGCACCAGCCGGCTCGACGGCAACAGCCCGACGCGCGCACCGGAACCGCGCACCGAGATCACCTTGCCGAACGCCCCTTGAGCAACAGCTTCTGCCATGTCTCGCAAACTCACAGATGAGGAATTTCGAGCGTGACTATGGGCAGCGTTGCTGGACAAACTGTTAAGTGAGCGCTCCCCGATCCTTTCGACAATTGATCAAGTTCGGTGCGTGGCGCAGCCACATCGGTACGATTTTGAGGTAATCGCGGACGCCAAAGTACGTCATTTGAACGATGTTCGCGCGATCCGGATTAACGCGCTGTTGACGATGACACGATGCGGCGACCACCAAATGCGCCAAGTCCTGGCGAGCAGGTTTTGGCGAGAGGACGTGATGCCGCATTGGAGGATCGGTGAATGGTGGAATCGCCGCCACAGACCGATACCCGGCTGATGCCACGGCCTGTTGCGTGGCGCGTTCGTTGAAAGCTGGGCCGAGTTCGTGAGCAGCGTCGACAAGTTCCTGAAGGTCATGCGGGAGCATGACACCGCGACTGCGGCGCTGATCGCGTGGTGCCGGAGCCATCATCCTTATGAGGCCGAGGCGATCGCGATCACGCTGCTCGCCGACGAGACGGTGGCGGCGGATTGCTACGATGGACCGTTGCAGCCGCGGGCCGGCGAAACGCTACGCCGCCGCCGGGTCTGGCTGCACTGGGGCGATCGTGTGCTGTCGGAAGCCGAGAACTGGTATGTGCCGGAGCGGCTGCCGCCGGCCATGCGTGACACAATTGCCGATGGTGTTCGGCCTTACGGCGCGGTGGTCGCGAGCCTGCTCCCGCAGCGGATCACCACGATTGCGCTGCGTGCCGATAGGGCCGGCGAGGATCGGGCTCAAGCTGAAGCGGTTCTGGCGCAGTTGGCACGCATCGAGGGCTTCTCGCCGCCCGAAGCTTTCATGCTGCACATCCACGCGGTGATGATGGCGTCGGGAATCGTGCTGGCCGATTTGCGCGAGCACTACCGGCGGGAGCTGCTGCGTTAGCCTGGGACCAAGACAGGGAAGGGATCAATTGGCGACGAATTCGTCCCGCCGATAGCCCTGCGCATAGAGCAGCGCGGTGAGGTCGCCGAAATCGATGCGGCCGTGGGCCGCTGCGGCCACCGCAGGCTTGGCGTGATAGGCTATCCCGAGACCCGCGGCCTGGATCATGCCGAGATCATTGGCGCCATCGCCGACCACCAGCGTGTCGATCGCATCGAGATCGTCGGCTTCGCGCAGCTCGAGCAGCGTCGCCAGCTTGGCGTCGCGGCCGAGGATCGGCTCGGCGACCGTGCCGGTCAGCTTGCCGTCCTGACTGAGAAGCTCATTGGCGCGGTGTTCTGCAAAGCCGAGTCGTTCGGCCACGACATGGGTGAATTGAGTGAAGCCGCCGGACACCAGGCAGGTGTAGGCGCCATGGGCGCGCATCGTTTGCACCACCGCGCGGCCGCCGGGCGTCAGCGTGATCCGGGTGTCGAGCACCTGGCCGATCACCTCGAGCGGCAGGCCCTTGAGCAGCGCGACGCGCTCGCGCAGCGCCGGCTCGAATTCGATCTCGCCGCGCATCGCCCGCTCGGTGATCGCAGCGACATGGTCCTTCAGCCCGACGAAGCCGGCGAGCTCGTCGATGCATTCCTGGCCGATCATGGTCGAATCCATGTCGGCGAGAAAAAGCTTCTTGCGCCGGGTCGCGGCAGGCTGCACCACGACGTCGACCGGAAGGTCGCCGCGGGCGGCGCGGAGCCGGTCGGCGAGCACCAGGGGATCTTCGGTGCTGGCAAAGAAGATGTCGGCGGCGATCTCGTCGTGCAGCCAGACCGCTTCGTTGGGTTGGGGCAGCACCGCACGCGCCCCCTCGATCACGGTCGAATCCAGCGCGGGATTGTTCGGATTGCAGATGAGCGTGGCGACGAGCGACATGACAGCGGAAGGTCCGGAACGGCGCGGCCGGCGGCCGGCGGCCGTGCTTATCGCAGGGCCGACCGCCAGCGGCAAGTCGGCCTTGGCGCTGAAGCTGGCACAAGCGAGCGGCGGCACCGTCATCAACACCGATTCGATGCAGGTGTATCGCGACCTTCGCATCATCACCGCCCGGCCGACACTGGAAGAGGAGGCGCTGGCGCCGCATCGCCTTTACGGCACGGTCGATGCCGCGGTGAATTTCTCCGCCGGGGCTTATGTCGAGGCCGCCGCTGCGGTGCTGGCTGAAACACGCGCGGCCGGGCGACTGCCGATCCTGATCGGCGGGACCGGGCTCTATTTCAAGGCTTTGGCGCGGGGGCTTTCGGCGGTGCCGCCGGTGCCGGCCGAGGTTCGGGACGCGGTGCGACTGCGGCTCGACCGGGACGGGGTGCAGGCGCTGCACGCGGAGCTGGCGGGCCACGATCCGGAGGCGGCGGCACGGCTGGCGCCGGCCGACCGGACCCGAATCGCGCGGGCGCTGGAGGTCGTGCTGGCGACCGGTCGGCCATTGGCCGACTGGCACCAGCAGGCTTCGCAGCCGCTATTGCCGCCGGATGACGTGGTGGCGGTATTCCTGGCCCCGGATCGCGAGGCGCTGTACGCGCGGATCGACTCCCGATTCGTCGCGATGCTGCAGGCCGGCGCACTGGACGAGGTTGCCGCCTTGGCTGAGCGCCGGCTCGATCCGCTGCTGCCGGCGATGAAAGCCCACGGCGTGCCGGCGCTGATCCGGTACCTGCGCGGCGAAATCGGCCTCGACAAGGCCGCCGCGATCGGCGCCGCCGACACCCGGCATTATGCCAAACGTCAGTTCACCTGGTTTCGGCACCAGCTGCCGGAATTCAAATGGGTGAGGCCGGAGGAGGCGGACGCGTTGCTGAACACTGTCATTCCGGCGCGCGCGTAGCGCGACCCCGGAATGACGCGCTTAGGGGGGGGAGGCTGGCGGGGAGGTTCAGGCACGACCGCCTGCGCAGACGGCTGCAGCCGGAGCTTACCGGACCCGCGCATCATACTTCGCAGCATGCCCGCCTGCCTGTTATTACCGCTCGCGACCACCCCAAAATCCGGCTAAGGTTTGATCCGTACGGGTCTTCCCCCGCCTTGACATTCAAGGTTTGAGGGGTATGGTCCCGCGCAACCTTTGGGAAGCCGAGCCGGCCACATGCGACACAAAATTTCCGACCTGCTTCTCGTCATCGTACCCAGGCGCACCGCCGGGGGTGGATAGACTCCACCCCGCGAACGGACGGTGCGCTGAGGGCCTTCGACGGGCCCTTTTTTATTGCCTGAACCATCCCGAACCACGAACGACAGCGCCCGAAGGCGCATCCGGAGCCAACCATGAGCGACAGCAATAGCCACGATCCGAACCAGATGACCGGTGCGGCGATGATCGTCCGCGCGATGAAGGATCACGGTGTCGAGCACATTTTCGGCTATCCGGGTGGCGCAGTCCTTCCGATCTATGACGAGATCTTCCAGCAGTCGGACGTCCAACACATTCTGGTCCGCCACGAGCAGGGCGCCGGCCATGCGGCCGAGGGCTATGCGCGCTCGACCGGCAAGCCGGGCGTGGTGCTGGTGACCTCGGGCCCCGGGGCCACCAACATGGTGACCCCGCTCGCCGATGCGCTGATGGATTCGATCCCGCTGGTGTGCATCACCGGCCAGGTGCCGACCCATCTGATCGGCAACGACGCCTTCCAGGAATGCGACACCGTCGGCATCACCCGGCCGTGCACCAAGCACAACTGGCTGGTGCGCCGGATCGAGGATCTGCCGAAGGTGCTGCACGAGGCGTTCTATGTCGCGACCAGCGGCCGTCCGGGTCCGGTGGTGGTCGACGTGCCGAAGGACGTGCAGTTCGCCACCGGCACCTATCATCCGCCGCGCAAGGCCGACGTCCACGTCTCTTACGTGCCGAACAAGAAGGGCGATCCCGCTCAGATCCGCAAGGCGGTTGCGCTGCTGGCGAACGCCAAGCGTCCGGTGATCTATTCCGGCGGCGGCGTGGTCAATTCCGGCCCCGAAGCGTCGCGGCTGCTGCGTGAGCTGGTCGAAATCACCGACTTCCCGATCACCTCGACGCTGATGGGCCTCGGCGCCTATCCGGCCTCGGGCAAGAACTGGCTCGGCATGCTGGGCATGCACGGCACCTACGAAGCCAACATGACGATGCATGGTTGCGACGTCATGCTGTGCATCGGCGCGCGGTTCGACGACCGCATCACCGGCCGCACCGACGCGTTCGCGCCGAACGCCAAGAAGATCCACATCGACATCGATCCGTCGTCGATCAACAAGAACATCCGGGTCGACGTGCCGATCATCGGCGACGTCGCCACGGTGCTCGAGGATCTGCTCGGCGTCTTCAAGGCCGAGGCCAAGAAGCCCGACATCAAGCAGTGGTGGCAGCAGGTCGCGACCTGGCGCGCGCGCAATTCGCTCGCCTACAAGAAGAACAACGACGTCATCATGCCGCAATACGCGATCCAGCGGCTGTACGAGGCGACCCGCGGCCGTGACACCTACATCACGACCGAGGTCGGTCAGCACCAGATGTGGGCGGCGCAGTTCTACGGCTTCGAACAGCCGAAGCGCTGGATGACCTCCGGCGGCCTCGGCACCATGGGCTATGGCCTGCCGGCGGCGCTCGGTGTGCAGGTGGCGCATCGCGACAGCTTGGTGATCGACATCGCCGGCGACGCCTCGGTGCAGATGACGATCCAGGAGATGGCGACGGCGGTGCAGTACGAACTGCCGATCAAGATCTTCATCCTCAACAACCAGTACATGGGCATGGTGCGGCAGTGGCAGCAGCTGCTGCACGGCAACCGGCTGTCGCATTCCTACACCGAAGCGATGCCGGACTTCGTCAAGCTCGCTGAAGCTTACGGCGCGGTCGGCATGCAGGTGATCAAGCCGTCCGATCTCGACGGCGCGATCCAGGACATGATCAAGGTGAACAAGCCGGTGCTGTTCGACTGCCGCGTCGCCGCGCTGGAGAACTGCTTCCCGATGATCCCGTCGGGCAAGGCGCACAACGAAATGCTGTTGCCGGCCGAAGCCACCGACGAAGCCACCGCAGCCGCCTTCGCCGGCGGCAAGGCACTGGTGTGATCCAAGGCGCTTCGCTTCAACAACGACGTCATGCGCGGGCTTGACCCGCGCATCCATCGATCTTCGCAAGAATGATGGATTGCCGGGTCAAGCCCGGCAATGACGCTCACTGACAATTCGGCTCAAACCTGAGAACAGACATGACCCAGCCCGCATCCGCTTACTTCATGGAAGAGCGCCACGATCCGAACGAGACTCACACGCTGTCGGTGATCGTGCAGAACGAGCCCGGCGTTCTGGCCCGAGTGATCGGGCTGTTCTCGGGCCGCGGCTACAACATCGAAAGCCTCACGGTGTCGGAGACCGAGGCGCAGAAGCACCTGTCCCGGATCACCATCGTCACCACCGGCACGCCGATGGTGATCCAGCAGATCAAGAACCAGCTCGACCGCATGGTCCCGGTGTATCGCGTCGTCGACATGACGCTGAGCGGCCGTTCGATCGAACGCGAGCTTGCGATGGTGAAGCTACGGGGCGTCGGCGAGCATCGCGTCGAATCGCTGCGGCTCGCCGAGGCCTTCCGCGCCCGGGTGATCGACGCCTCGACCGAGAGCTTCGTGTTCGAGATCACCGGCAATTCGTCGAAGATCAATCAGTTCATCGAACTGATGCGCCCGCTCGGCCTGGTCGAAGTGGTCCGCACCGGCGTCGCCGCCATCGGCCGCGGCGCGGAGGGGATGTAACCGCTACGCCGCGATCGCCTCGGCGATCTGATCAAGCGGGTGGTTGGTGAGATCCTTCGCCAGCGAGCGGATCAGCGAGGCTTCGACGGTCTTGTGCAGGATCGGGCGGATCTGCCCGAGCGTCTGCGGGTCGGCGACCAACACCAGCTGGTCGAACTCGCCGTCGAGCTTCATCTTGTTCAGCGTGTTGGTGAGTTGCTTGGCGAAGGTCGCCTCGTCGGTCTGACTCTTGGTCTGATCCTCGGGGCGCGAGCCCGACGGGCCGTCGTCGTCCAAGTTGGTCGGCTCGAGCTTGCGCTCCTGGCGCAGCGTCACGTCGGCCGGCTTGCCGGTGTTGCGCAGCAGCAAGGCGCCGCGGCCATCAGCGACGACGACGAGCGTGTTGTGCGGAATCAGCGTCATATCCGGATCGTCCTTTCGATAGCAGCGCCCGGCGCGGGTGTTGGCCGGGCGTCCATTCGCCAACCGGCTGCCCCGATGTTTCGTTCCCGGCTGCGGCATCGTTGCGCGGGATACAGCTCCGCGTGCGGGGCGGGTTACCGGGTGCGAACGGATCAGCTACGACCCAGGGAACGCGGCGCGGTTGGTGCCGGACGAGGGGACGGAAACGACGATGAAGCCCGCCGATACGGCGCTCGCCGTTCTGGTGGCGGTGATCTGGGGCCTCGGCTTCGTGTTCACGCGCTACGCGCTGACCGAAATGTCTCCGTCGCTGCTCAACCTGCTGCGTTTCGCCATCACGGCGCTGCCGTGCCTGCTGTTGCCGCCACCCAAACTGGCGTGGCCGGTGTGGATCGGCATCAGCCTGCTGCTGGTTTGGCAGTATCTCACCCAGACCTATGGCATCGCGCACGGCGTGCCGGCCGGTCTGACCGCGGTGATCGTGCAGAGCCAGGCGCTGTTTACGGTCGGGTTCGCGGCGGTGTTGCTGGGCGAGCGGCCCACCGGGGCACAATTGGCCGGCATTGCGGTCGCCGCCTGCGGTCTGCTGATGATCTGTTTGACGGTGGGTTATGACTTCACTGTGCTGGCCTTCGCCGTGACGATGACCGCCCCGATCAGCTTCGCCTTCACCAATTTGTTGCTGCGCCGCGCCCGCGACGTGCCGATGCTCGATCTGTTTGCCTGGATCAGCCTGGCGTCGCTGCCGCCGCTCGCCTTGGCGGCCTGGGTCAGCGATGGCGTCCCGGCGATCGTCCAGTCGCTGACGCATCTGTCGCCCGGCGTGATGGGCGCGATGCTGGCGCTGTCGGTCGGATCGACCACCATCGGCTATTGGATCTGGGGGCGGCTGCTGCACGCTTATAGCGCTGCCCAGGTTGTGCCCTTTGCATTGCTGGTGCCGTTCATCGGGGCGGGGGCGTCGAGCCTGGTGTTCGGGGAGACGTTCGGGCCGCTGCGGCTCACGGGGATGCTGATCGTGGTCGCGGGCCTTGCGATCATGCTGCTGTTCGGCCGCGCCCGGCCGCCGTTGCCGGAGGTGGGCTGAGCGCCGAAAGTCGTAGGATTGGCGGTTTTCCGCATCGCGGCAGCCATGCTGTCCTAACCGCCACAAATCGCCGCCGCGGGCTTGTGTCCGGGCACCCGGACCCCTAAAAACCAGCGGCAATTCAACGGTCGGCCGGCATGGCCCGATCATACCAGCACGGGCGGGACGGGCCGCCGAGAAAGAGGAACGAGGATGCGAGTTTACTACGATCGCGACGCCGATCTGAACCTGATCAAGGGCAAGAAGGTCGCCGTCATCGGCTATGGCAGCCAGGGCCATGCCCACGCGCTGAACCTGAAGGATTCGGGCGTCAAGGACGTCGCGATCGCGCTGCGCAAGGGCTCGGCGTCGGCCAAGAAGGCCGAGAACGCCGGCTTCAAGGTCATGGACGTCGCCGAAGCCGCCAAGTGGGCTGACGTGATGATGATGCTGACGCCGGACGAATTGCAGGCCGACATCTATCGCGAGCATCTGCACGACAACATGAAGCAGGGCGCTGCGCTGCTGTTCGCCCACGGCCTCAACGTCCACTTCAACCTGATCGAGCCGCGTGCCGACCTCGACGTGCTGATGGTCGCGCCGAAGGGCCCGGGCCACACCGTGCGCTCCGAGTATCAGCGCGGCGGCGGCGTGCCCTGCCTGATCGCGATCCACAAGGACGCCTCGGGCAACGCCCATGACCTCGGCCTGTCCTACGCCTCGGCGATCGGCGGCGGCCGCGCCGGCATCATCGAGACCTCGTTCAAGGAAGAGTGCGAGACCGACCTGTTCGGTGAGCAGGTGGTGCTGTGCGGCGGTCTGGTCGAGCTGATCAAGGCAGGCTTCGAGACTCTGGTCGAAGCCGGCTATGCGCCGGAAATGGCCTACTTCGAGTGCCTGCACGAAGTGAAGCTGATCGTCGACCTGATCTATGAAGGCGGCATCGCCAACATGAACTACTCGATCTCCAACACCGCGGAATACGGCGAGTACGTCACCGGTCCGCGCATCATCACCGCCGAGACCAAGGCGGAGATGAAGCGGGTGCTGGAAGACATCCAGAACGGCATCTTCACCCGCAACTGGATGCTCGAGAACAAGGTCAATCAGACCTCGTTCAAGGCGACCCGCGCCAAGCTGGCGCAGCACCCGATCGAGGAAGTCGGCGCGAAACTCCGCGACATGATGCCCTGGATCAAGAAGGGCGCGCTGGTCGACAAGTCGAAGAACTAAGCAGCTTCTGCTGCGTCATTGCGAGCGCAGCGAAGCAATCCAGAGCTCTGAGCAGAGACTGGATTGCTTCGTCGCTTCGCTCCTCGCAATGACAGGTCATCAACGGGATCGCGGCGACGCGGTCCCGTTTTTCGTTTGGCGCCGGTGCAATCCGCCGCAGCCCGGCCTGCTTGATCTGGTCTGACCAGATTGGTAGGGTCACTTATGGCAACTCCGCTCAACTCCGAGACGTCGCACACGGTCCGCAAGACGCTCGAGTTCGTGCAGCATCACCGGCTGGCGAAGGGCGATCGGCTGCCGTCGGAGCGGGAACTGTCGGAGCGGTTCGGAGTGGCGCGCAGCTCGGTGCGCGAGGCGCTGGCGGTGCTGGATGCGATGCGCATCACCGAACGCCGGCCGAAATCGGGGATCTATCTGCGCAACGCCGTCGAGGATGGCGGGCTCGAGGCCCTGGTGCTGCAGGCCGATCTCGGACTGACCTTCGATCCGCAAGTCACCCGCGACGTCACCGAGGCCCGCATCATCTGCGAAGAGCAGGCGCTGCGGCTGGCCTGCCGGCGGCGGACCGACGCCGATCTCTCCAAGCTGCATCAAACACTGCAAGCCTACGCGGCGACAATCCAAGCCGGCGGCGACATGGCCGAAGCCGATGTCGAATTCCATCTCGCGCTCGTCGCCGCCGGCCAGAACCGCATTCTGGTTCGGACGCTGACGCCGCTGATGCTGATGAGCCGGCGCTGGCGGGAGCGCTACTTCGAGTCCGACACGATCCGCCGCCGCTCGCTCGATGATCATCGCGCTTTCGTGGCTGCGATCGAGGCGCGTGACGAAACGGTGGCCGCGACCCTAGTGCGCCGCCACGTCGAGACCGCCGCGGCCGACGTTCGCGCACTGGCGGAGCAGGGCGGCTCCGCCGCGGCGAATACAACCTGAAACATCCGCGTCGCTGACGCGCCACAACAGCCCCGGTCAACGGGAGAGCTTCGCGCGGCGTCTGCCGTATCGAGGAAACGCAAGAAGAAGGATCAAAAATGCGTATGACGACAACTTCCGTGGCTGCCCTGGCGGCTGCGATCGCGATGCTGGCTGCAGGGCCGGCGCTTGCTCAGAAGAAATACGGCCCCGGTGCCAGCGATACCGAGATCAAGCTGGGCAACACCGTGCCGTATAGCGGTCCGGCCTCGGCTTACGGCATCCTGGGCAAGACCTACGCGGCGTATTTCAAGAAGATCAACGAAGAAGGCGGCATCAACGGCCGCAAGATCAACGTGATTTCCTATGACGACGCGTACTCGCCGCCGAAGACGGTCGAGCAGACTCGCAAGCTGGTCGAGAGCGACGAGGTGATGGCGATCGTCGGCAACGTCGGCACTGCGTCGAACGTCGCGATCCAGAAGTATCTCAACGCCCGCAAGGTGCCGCAGCTGTTCCTCGCCACCGGCGCCACCCGCTGGAACGACCCGAAGCAGTTTCCGTGGACCATGGGCTGGCTGCCGAGCTATCAGGCCGAAGCCACTGCCTATGCCAAGTATCTGTTGAAGGAGAAGCCGAACGCCAAGATCGGCGTGCTCTATCAGAACGACGATTTCGGCAAGGACTACATTCGTGGCCTGAAGGAAGGGCTCGGCGACAAAGCCGCGGCGATGCTCGTTGCCGATGCCAGCTACGAAGTCGCCGAGCCCACCATCGACTCGCAGATTGTGAAGCTGAAGGCCTCCGGCGCCGACACGCTGTTCTCGTTCGCCACCGGCAAGTTTGCCGCGCAGTCGATCAAGAAGGTCGCCGAACTCGGTTGGAAGCCGCTGCACATCGTGCCCAACGCCTCGTCGTCGCTCGGCACCGTGCTGAAGCCGGCCGGCCTCGACAACGCGCAGGATCTGGTGTCCGCCACCTTCGCCAAGGATCCGACCGATCCGCAGTGGAACGACGACCCAGGCATGAAGAAATTCCATGCTTTTGTCGAAAAATACATTCCCGAAGGCAAGGCGATGGAAAGTACCGTGCTGTCCGGCTACAGCATCGCTCAGACCATGGAGCAGGCGCTCAGGATGTGCGGCGACGATCTGTCCCGCGAGAACCTGATGAAGCAGGCGGCCAATATGAAGGGCGTGCAGCTCGACGGCCTGTTGCCCGGCGTCACCGTCAACACCTCGCCGACCGATTTCGCGCCGATCGATCAGTTCCAGATGATGACCTTCAAGGGCGAACGCTGGCAGCGCTTCGGCGATGTCATCAAGGGCGAGGTCGCGGAAGCGGGGCGGTAACGCAGCTTCGGCACGCCGCGCGCTTAGCCTCGCGGCGTGCTCTACCAACTGTCATATAACGGGATCGCGGTGACGCGGTCCCGTTTTGCTGTGGTAGGATGCCCGGCGTTCGAACGGAGCAAGCCATGAAGTCTATCGTCATCACCGGCGTGTCCACCGGGATCGGTCATGCCATTGCGCGGATGCTGCTGGACAAGGGATTTCGGGTATTTGGCAGCGTGCGCAAGCACAGCGATGCCGAGCGGCTGATTGTCGAACTGGGGTCCGGCTTCACCCCGCTGGTGTTCGACGTTACGGATGAAGCCGCGGTCCGCGCCGCGGCGGACGAGGTGCGAGCGGCGCTGGACGGCGAGACGCTGGCCGGGCTCGTCAACAATGCCGGCATCGCGGTGGCTGGTCCTGTGCTCGATCTGCCGGCCGACGAATTCCGCCGCCAGTTCGAGGTCAATGTGATCGGGCCGATTCTCGCGGCCCAGGCGTTCGGGCCGCTGCTCGGCACCGACCGGTCGCTGCGCGGCGAGCCGGGGCGGGTCGTGATGATGTCGTCGATCGCCGCCAAGTTCGGCAATCCGCTGATGGCTGCGTACTCCGCTTCCAAACACGCGCTGAACGGCCTGTCGGACGGGCTGCGGCGTGAGCTGATGCTGTTCGGCATCGATGTGGTGGTGATCATGCCGGGCGCCGTGAAGACGCCGATCTGGGGCAAGGCCGAGCGGGAGGACGTGTCGCGGTTTGCGAACTCACCGTTCTATCCGGCGCTGCAGAAGCTGCGCGCGCTGCTGCCTGAAATGGACGAAAGCGGCCTGCCGCCGGAGACGATCGCCCAGCACGTCTATGACGCACTGACCGCGCCGTCACCCAAGGCGCACGACGTGATCACGCCAGGACCGCTGCAGTTCTGGCTCTCGACCAAACTGCCGCCGCGCTGGATCGACAAGATCGTTGCGAAACGGCTGGGACTGAAGCCGAAGACGTAGCGCACCACTCGGCGAGTTGATCAGCGTGGTTTTACGCGCTCCCACAGCGCGCGTGCCGCCACGTCCGGTGTGCTGCCTGATCCCGCCTGCAGGTTGGCGGCGCGCATCGCCTCGATGTCGATGCGGCCGAGCAGGGGCTGCAGGGCTGCACGCAGCTTGCTGTCACTCGCGCGTTTCGGCGTGAGCAGCAGGACCGCGTCGTAGGGCGGGATCGCCTGTTTCGGATCGTCGAGCACGACCAGGTCGTATTTGGCGATCAGCCCGTCCGAGGTGTAGCCGGCGATGAGATCGACGTCGCCGGAGGCGACGGCGGCATACATGAAGTCGGGCTGCATCTGCCGTTCAGTCTTGAATGCCAGGCCATAGGCGCTGCGCAGATTGGCCCATTCCGGCCGCGAGAAGTACTCGTAGTCGCCGGCGATCGTCATCGACGGTGCGCGAGCGGCGAGGTCGGCGATCGAACGGATGTTCATTGCCTCGGCTTTGGCGCGCGGCATCACCAGCGCATAGGCATTGGCGAAGCCGAGTTCGCCGAGCAGGGTGACGCCGTCTTTGGCGAGATCCTGTTTCAGGTCGGCAAGCACCTGATCGCGCGCGGCGATGCTGGGGTGCTTGAACTGGTTGGCCCACAGCGTGCCGGAGTAGTCCACATAGGCGTCGATGTCGCCGCTTTTGAGCGCGTCGTAAATCACGCTGGAGCCGAGGCCGGCGCGCGTCGTCGCGGTCTGGCCGCTGGCCTCGAGGCGCTGCTGCAGCAACGCGGCGAGCACATACTGCTCGGTGAAGGTCTTGGCGCCGATCACGTAGGAGCTGCGCGCCGCGGCGGCCGGCAGCAACGTCACGATCACGATTGCGGCGATGCCTGCTGACCCCAGTCCGATCCGCCAGCGGCTGCCGCACCGCAGCCCTGTTTCCACCAGTGCCAGCAACTGATCGACCGCGAGCGCCAGCACGGCGGCGGCGGCGCAGCCGAACAGCACCAGAATCCAATTCTGAGTCTGCAGGCCGGCAAAGATGTAGTTGCCGAGACTGGTCTGGCCGATCGGCGTCGACAGCGTCGCAGTGCCGATCACCCACACCGCGGCGGTACGAATGCCGGCCATGATCACCGGCAGCGCCAGCGGCAGCTCGACCATGGTCAGCACCTGGCGCTCGGTCATGCCGACGCCCTGTGCCGCTTCGATCAGCGCCGGGTCGACGCCATCGAGCCCGGTGATGGTGTTGCGCAGCACCGGCAGCATTGAATACAGCGCCAGCGCCAGCACCGCTGGGAGGAAGCCGAAGGCGGAGAATCCGACGCCGAACGCGCTCATCGACAACGCCGCGAGTGCCAGCAGCAGCGGATAGAACAGCGCCAGCAGCGCAAGGCCAGGTACGGTCTGCACCACGCCGGCAACCCCGAGCAGGGCGCCGCGAAGCACCGGCCGATGCCGGGCGAAGATCGCTAGCGGCAGGCTGATGATCAGCCCGAGCGCGAGAGCCGCCAGGCTGACGCGAATATGCGCGCCGAGATAGTCGGGTAGATTGCTCATCGCGTCATGCCAGCGCGGGTCGGCGAACAGGCTCATGCCGCGCCGTCCCGCGGCAGCAACGCGCCGAGCCGCTGCGCCTGTCGGCGCGGCGTCTGCAAGAGTTCGGCGACGTAGGCGTCTCGGCTGTCTGCAAGTTCGGTTGCGCTGCCGAGCGCCAGCAGGTGTCCGCGGTGCATCACGGCGATCCGGTCGGCCAGCAGCAGCGCCTCGGTGATGTCGTGGGTGATCAGCACGGTGGTGAGCTTCAGCCGGTCGTGCAGCGCGCGAAAGTCTTCACCGAGCGCATCGCGGGTCAGCGGATCGAGCGCGCCGAATGGCTCGTCCATCAGTACGATCTCCGGTCCGGCCGCGAGCGCGCGGGCGACGCCGACGCGTTGGCGCTGGCCACCGGAGAGCTCGTGCGGGAAGCGGTCCCGATGCTGGGCGGGATCGAGCCGCACCAACTCGAGCAGCTCATCGACCCGAGCGGCGATCTCGGTCTTCGACCAGTTCAGCAGCTTCGGCGTGATCCCGATATTGCGTGCCACGGTGAGGTGGGGGAACAGCCCGCCATTCTGGAACACCATGCCGATGCCGCGGCGGAGCGCGATCGGATCGGCGGTTTGGATATCGCGGCCGTCGATTGCAATCGCGCCGGCATCGGAGTCGATGAGGCGATTGGTCAGCCGCAGCAGCGTGGTTTTGCCGGAGCCCGAGCCGCCGACGATGGCGAGCAATTCGCCGCGCTGCACCGCAAGCGACACGTCGTCGATCGCTTTGATCCGGCCGCCGCCGAAACTCTTGGTGATCCGGTCATAGGCGATCATCGGCGAAGCTGAGCTCGTCATGGTCGCAGCATGGCCGCCGGAGACGGCAGGGCGCAAGCCAGACTTGCATGTCGGCGCGCGGCGTTGAATGGTCGCGGCGAGCAGGCAAGCGGGGAGACGGCGTGAATCAGACGGACAATGCGGCGGTGGCGCTGCAGGACGCCACGGTGGCGTTCCGCCTCGCCGATGCGCGGACCTATACGGCAGTGGAGCATGCGACGCTGACGGTGGCCGATGGTGAGTTCGTCGCCATCGTCGGGCCGACCGGCTGCGGCAAGTCGACCCTGCTCAACGTCGCGGCCGGGCTGCTGCGTCCCGCCGCCGGCGCGGTGCGGATCTTCGGGGCGCCGCTCGACGGCCTCAACCCGCAGGCCGGCTATCTTTTTCAGGCCGATGCGCTGTTTCCGTGGAAGACGGCAATCGACAATGTCGCGATCGGGCTGGAAATCGCCGGCACGCCGCGCAGCGATGCGCTGAGCCGTGCGCAGGGCTGGCTGGAGACGGTTGGGCTCGGCGCGTTTGCGCAGCGCTATCCGCATATGCTGTCGGGCGGCCAGCGCAAGCGCGTCGGGCTTGCGCAGGTGCTGATCCGCGATCCCAAGATCCTGCTGATGGACGAGCCGTTCGGCCCGCTCGATGCGCAGACGCGGCAGATCATGGGCAATCTGCTGCTGCAGCTGTGGAGCGCGCACAAGAAGGCGGTGCTGTTCGTCACCCACGATCTGGAGGAGGCGATCGCGCTCGCCGACCGGGTGGTGATCATGTCGGCCGGGCCATCCTCGCGCATCGTCGGCGATTGGCGCATCGAACTGCCGCGCCCGCGCGACATCTTCGAAATCCGCCTGACCCACGACTTCCACACGCTGCATCGTGAGATCTGGGCCGTGCTGCGCGAGCAGGTGATGAAGGCGTATGGGCAGGTGGCGTGATGCATTTGACTTTGGCCGCTGACTTGCCCCGAGCACAGCGCGCTCCCTCTCCCGCTTGCGGGGGAGGGGTGGGG
>NZ_JAZDRK010000001.1:443621-612768 GCF_047501505.1 Rhodopseudomonas sp. G2_2311 | reverse complement strand
GGACGGAGCAGAGTGGTGCGGGGCGCGGGCCTGTGGCCGGCGCGCGTGGTCGTCGCCCCCCCGGGGGGGGCCCCCCCCCCCCCCCCCCCCCCCCCCGCGACGCCTTGCCGAGCGCGGTGGTGATCCTGTCAATTGAAGACGGCTTGATATCGCCTGCGGCCGTTCTTCGGCTGTAGCTGGGAAATCAGAATGGTGTAAGGGCCGCCACGGCCGCAATCGAATTCATAGGCGGCATCGAGCAGGTATACGTCTTCGGCCGATTCAAAGAACAGGCTAAACGGCTCACGCTCCGCACCGATGAACAGCGGCTTGCGGTGCAACCTGACCAGAGTGAGCTCGACCGGCTCGGGAACGGTGGACACGCGGACGGCGCGCCCGATCCAGGGTTCGAAATCTTCAGGCTTCATCAGATACATTGGTGACCTCGATCAGATGCAATCATCATTCGGAAATGCAGCGTTCGGAGTTGATCCAAACGACAGATAAGCAGCATCATCGATGCGACGGTCCACGTCCGTCGTCAATGAGGCGCCGCAAAGAGCCGATCGGGGCAGATCATCGGGGAGGCGGGATGAGCAGAATTGGCGAACATTTCGCGCTGACGGTGCCCGGACTGACGATCCGGCCGGCGCGAGCCGAGGATGACGCCTTCTGCCGCAGCCTCTCGGATGCTACGTTGCGCGCCGCATGGGTTGGCATCGACATGCCTGATGAATTGCAGAACGCGCTACTCGTGCAGCAGTTCGAAGCGCAGCGGATCGGTTACCGACAGAGCTTTCCGAAGGCTGAGTATTTCATCATTGCGGAGCGGGAGATCGCCGTCGGTCGACTGGTGGTGGCGGAGGAGATGAGCGGAACCGGGCTGCATGATCAGAGCGAGCCGGATGCGAGCGCCGCAGGCAGGTCGGCCGGGCTGGCGCTACGTCTTGTCGATATCGCGTTGCTGCCGGCTGCACAGAGGCGCGGCGTCGGGCGTGAGGTGATCGCGAGCCTCGCGCGCGCAGGGCGGGCGATGGGAGCCGAGCGCCTGACATTGTCCGTGCAGCCATCCAATGATCGCGCGCGCAGCCTGTATCTTCGGCTGGGCTTCGTCGAGACGGACTGCGAGTCGTTTCGGCAGATGACGATGCGGCTGGACTGACCGGCGCCTCGGCCTAAATGATCATGGCCGGGGCGGACCCCGGCCATGATCAACTTCGCGAAGGGGCCGAGGACTTACTTCTTGACCAGCGGGCACTCGCTGTCCGCCAGCGGACGCGCAGCGTCATCGGCGGAGATGTCGGCGATCTTCTTGTAGTAGTCCCACGGGCCCTTGGACTCGGCCGGCGATTTCACTTCGAACAGGAACGCCGGCACCATGCGGCGGCCGTCGGCGCGGATCACCGATTTGCCGAACGGCAGATCGTCCGCCGGGATTTCCTTCATCTTGGCGACGACCTTGGCGCCGTCATGCGGATTGCCGCCCATCGCTTCCAGCGTCTTCAGATAGTGCAGCACCGCGGCATACACGCCGGCCTGGGTCATCGACGGCTTGGCGTTGTTCTTGGCCTGCTTCTGGAAGCGGTCCGCGAACGCACGCGTGTTGTCGTTGAGGTCCCAATAATAGGACTCGGTGAAGGTCAGGCCTTGCGCCGTCTTCAGTCCGAGCGAGTGCACGTCGTTGATGAACAGCAGCAGCGCGGCCAGCTTTTGCCCGCCCGCGGTGATGCCGAATTCGGCGGCCTGCTTGATCGAGTTGGTGGTGTCGCCGCCGGCATTGGCGAGGCCGATCACCTTGGCCTTCGACGCCTGCGCCTGCAGCAGGAACGACGAGAAGTCCGGGGTGTTCAGCGGATGCTTGACGCTGCCGACCACCTTGCCGCCATTGGCCTTGACGACCGCGGTGGTGTCGCGCTCGAGCGCGGCGCCGAACGCGTAGTCGGCGGTGAGGAAGAACCAGGTATCACCGCCGGCCTTGGTCAGTGCCTGACCCGTGCCGTGCGCCAGCATGTAGGTGTCGTACGTCATCGAGATGGTATTGGCGTTGCACGCCTTACCGGTCAGGTCGGCGCTGGCGCCGCCCGAGTTCATCAGGATGCTGTTCTTCTCTTTGACCAGGTTGCTGATCGCGAGCGCGACGCCCGAATTCGGCGTGTCGGTAATCAGGTCGACCTTGTCGACATCGATCCACTGCCGCGCCAGGTTGACGCC
The DNA here is from genome assembly GCF_047501505.1 of Rhodopseudomonas sp. G2_2311. NCBI lineage: Bacteria > Pseudomonadati > Pseudomonadota > Alphaproteobacteria > Hyphomicrobiales > Nitrobacteraceae > Rhodopseudomonas > Rhodopseudomonas sp. G2_2311. The sequence goes on along the minus strand of NZ_JAZDRK010000001.1, from coordinate 610,578 downwards.
GACGTCCGGTTTGTTCTGGTGATCGCCGGAGACCAGTTCGATCTTCCAGCCCTTCGCTTCGAGCCCGGAATCGGCGATCGCCATCTTGGCGGCCACCACTGAGTTCGGGCCGCCGATGTCGGCGTACAGGCTCGACATGTCGTTAAGTACGCCGATCTTGGCGGTCTTGTCGCCGGACTGGGCCGACGCCGGCAGGATCAACGCCGCACTCACCAACGCAGCAGCGATGGCGTGCGAGAACACTCCTCTCATCACTTCCCCCTTTGTATGGATAGCTGATTGACTGCGGATGTTTCCCCGCTTGTAGTCAGTCAATCGCGCTGCCGGGCCGAAGTCAATCGGCCTGGGGGTCTTTCAGGGTGCGAGACGGGCCGTCGAACAGCTTGCCGGTTTCGGTAAAGGACGGCAGGCACAGCGGTAGCAACAGCTCCGCGGCCTGATCCGGCGTCGGCAGGGTTTCCGGGTCTTCGCCCGGCATCACGCTGGCGCGCAGCTTGGTCCGGGTCGGACCGGGATCGAACAGGTTGATGCGGATCGGCGTGGTGTTGACCACTTCCTTGGCCCACACCTGAACCAGCGTTTCCAGGGCCGCCTTCGATGCCGCATACGGGCCGCGGTAGCCCGGCGCCTTGCCGCCGGCGCGCGAGGTCAGGAACACGGCACGGCCGGCATCGGACGCCCGCAGCAGCGGTTCCATGCAGCGCACGAGTTGGAAGTTCACATTCAGGTTGATGCCGATGACGTCGAGCCACGGCTTCAGCTCGATATGGCCGAGCGGCGAAGACGGGCCGCCGATGCCGGCATTGCCGACCAGGACGTCGAGCTTGCCGTGGCGTTCGTAGATCGTGCCGCCGAGGCGGCCGATCGCCTGATAGTCGGTGAGATCGAGCGGGACCAGCGTCAGCGGATGACCGCCGTCCTTACGCACCTCGTCGTCGAGCTCTTCGAGACCGCCCTGGGTGCGGGCGACGGCGATGACGTGCGCGCCGGCCTTGGCGAGCGCCTTGGCGGTGGCGTAGCCGATACCGCGCGAGGCGCCGGTGACGAGAGCGATGCGGGAGGCGAGAGGTTGGGTCATGACAGGTCCGGCTCAAGATATATCGCGCATTGTCATACGCGGACCGGACCGGAGTATCCATCCTCTAAAAGAGGTATCGTGGGCGTCGTCACCGGCGTGGCCGATGACGACGTCAAGGCCGTGGCCGGATCAGCTCGCCTCCGCCAGCAGCGACAATTGCCGCGGCGCCGACTCGGTCTGATTGAGATCGGTGAGGCCGGTCGGATAGTCACCGGTAAAGCAGTGGTCGGTGAACTTCGGCAAAGCCGGATCGCGGCCCGGTTCGCCCATCGCGCGATAAATGCCGTCGACCGACAGGAACGCCAGCGTGTCGGCGCCGATCAGGTCGCGCATCTCTTCGAGCGAATGCGTCGCGGCCAGCAGGCCGGCGCGATCCGGGGTGTCGATGCCGTAATAGTCCGGGTGGGTGATCGGTGGCGAGGCAATGCGGAAGTGCACCTCGCGGGCGCCGGCATCGCGCATCATCTTCACGATCTTCTTCGACGTGGTGCCGCGGACGAGGCTGTCGTCGATCAGCACGATCCGCTTGCCTTCGATCGCGGCGCGGTTGGCCGAGTGCTTCATCCGGACGCCGAGTTCGCGAACGCTCTGGGTCGGCTGAATGAAGGTGCGACCGACATAGTGGTTGCGGATGATGCCGAGCTCGAACGGCACGCCGGACTGCCGGGAATAGCCGATCGCCGCCGGCACGCCGGAATCCGGCACCGGCACGATGACGTCGGATTCGACGTGGCTCTCAAGTGCCAGCTGAGCACCGAACGCCTTGCGAACGTCGTACACCGAGCGGCCGCCGACGATGGAGTCCGGACGGGCGAAGTAGATGTACTCGAAGATGCAGGGGCGGGGCGGCTGCGGCGGGAACGGCTTGTGGCTGGTGACGCCGTGGCGGTCGAACACGATGACTTCGCCGGGCTCAACGTCGCGGACGTAATGCGCGCCGATGATGTCGAGCGCACAGGTCTCCGACGCCAGGATCGGGCAGCCGTCGAGTTCGCCGAGCACCAGCGGGCGGATGCCGAGCGGATCGCGGGCGCCGACCAGCTTCTTGTTGGTCAGCGACACCAGCGAATAGGCGCCTTCCAACGCGCGCAGCGACTCGATGAAGCGCTCGATGAAGCGGGTCTTCTTGGAGTGCGCGACGAGATGCAGGATCACTTCGGTGTCGGTGGTCGACTGCATGATCGCGCCGCTGCGGATCAACTCACGGCGCAGGGTGAGGCCGTTGGTGAGGTTGCCGTTGTGGCCGACCGCGAAGCCGCCGGCGTTGAGCTCGGCGAACAGCGGCTGGACGTTGCGCAGGATGGTCTCGCCGGTGGTCGAATAGCGAACGTGGCCGATCGCCGAATTGCCCGGCAGCCGCGCGATCACGTCGGCGCGCGAGAAGGTGTCACCGACCAGACCGAGGCGACGCTCGGAATGAAACCGGCCGTTGTCGAACGACACGATGCCGGCGGCTTCCTGGCCGCGGTGCTGCAGGGCGTGCAGGCCGAGCGCGGTGATCGCGGCGGCATCGGGGTGCCCGAAAATGCCGAACACGCCGCACTCTTCGCGCAGCGTGTCACCGTCAGTATCGAAAACGGTATCGTCGAGGATGTGTTGGTCGCGAGCGTCCGAAGCGGGCGTTGCGGCGTCGTCGGAAGAGCTGGGCATCGCGTCCATCGCGCCTCTCATGTGGGACACGCTCAGCGCGTGGCCGGTTTGCCCTCTATCAGCTTTTTCAGGCCGTCACGGGCAGGTTTGCTATAGCCTTCATTGGCACCGGGAGCAGCCGAATCCTCGGTCTGCTGCTGGTCTTCTTCCGGCTTGTTCTTCTTGAACCGTTTCAAGATGGTATTTTCAGGGTCGTCCGGCAAGAGCGTCATCAGCCAATCACCGGTTCCTTGCAGAACCGTGCGCGACTTCGCGTTGGTGACCCACTCGGGACGCTGTTTGTCCGGCACCAGCCAGTTGAAGAACAGATACGCCACCACCACGATCAGCAGACCGCGGGCGAGACCGAACAGGAAGCCGAGGGTGCGATCGAGCGCGCCAATGCGCGAATCCAGGATCATGTCCGAGATCCGCACCGTGATGATCGACACGATGATCAAGGTGCCGAGGAAGACCCCGGCGATCACCACCACGGCGGCGACCGTCTCGGACGAGAAATAGGTCCGCGCCGTCGGCATCAGTTTTTGGAATGCGTACAGCGTCACCAGCGCGGCGGCGCCCCAGGCCGCGATCGACAGCACTTCGCGCATGAAGCCGCGCACCATCGCGAGCAGCCCCGACACCAACATCACCGCGAGAACAACGAGATCAAGGATGGTAATCGGCATCGGCAGGTCAGGTCCGCTCGGTCAGCACAACGGCGAATCGGCGTGCACGGGGTCGGCACAGGTGACGGTGGTATGGCACGCGGCGCAAGGCGAGAAAACCACCCCCGTCCGCCTCGCCACAGCAATGTTCCGCTGGGTTAAAGCTTGGTGGCCGGATACGTTCAGCTTGCGCGGGCGTTGTATAGCGGCGCGCTCCCGAAACGTCACGCCGCTTCAACCCTCCTGGCGCCGGAATCGCGCCGGTGTTGCATTTGAGGCAGCTTTCGTCCGCGGCGCACCATCGTCGTCACCCCGCCGTGTGCCGCGCGCAGCGATATCCGCCACCAGGCTGGAGAGGCTGCCGACGGATTGCAGCGTCAGCCCCGCATCGCTCGGCGCTTCGCCGCGGGTCTGTTCCGGCAGCACGGCGCGGGCGAAGCCAAGTTTGGCGGCCTCTTTCAGCCGCGCCGGGGTCTGCGCCACCGGGCGCACCGCGCCGGACAGCGAAATCTCGCCGAAATACACCGCATCGGTCGGCAGCGGCGCGTTCGCCAGCGACGACACCAGCGCCGCGGCCGCAGCCAGATCGGCGGCGGGCTCGTTGATGCGCAGGCCGCCGGCGACGTTGAAATAGACGTCGTAGCCACTCAGCTTGACGCCGCAATGCGCCTCGAGCACCGCGAGCACCATCGACAGCCGTGCCGAATCCCATCCGACCACCGCGCGCCGCGGCGTGCCGAGCGTCGAGGGGGCCACCAGTGCCTGTAATTCCACCAGCACCGGCCGTGTGCCTTCGATGCCGGCAAACACCGCTGTGCCCGGCGAGCCGAGGTCCCGCTCCGACAGAAACAGCTCCGACGGGTTGCTGACTTCGCGCAGGCCCAGGCCGGTCATTTCAAACACGCCGATCTCGTCGGTGGGGCCGAAGCGATTCTTGACCGAGCGCAGGATGCGGAACTGCTGCGAGCCTTCGCCTTCGAACGACAGCACTGCGTCGACCATGTGCTCGACCACGCGGGGGCCGGCGATCTGCCCGTCCTTGGTGACATGGCCGACCAGGATGATCGCCGCGCCGGTCTTCTTGGCGAAGCGGATCAGCGCCTGCGCCGAGGCGCGGACCTGGGTCACCGTGCCCGGTGCGGACTCCACCGTGTCGGTCCACATCGTCTGGATCGAGTCGATCACGATCAGCTTCGGCGTCGCGCCTTCGGACAGCGTTGCGATGATGTCCTCGACGGAGGTCTCGGCGGCGAGTTCGACAGGCGCTGAGGCGAGCCCGAGCCGTTCGGCGCGCAGCCGCACTTGGGCGATCGCTTCTTCGCCGGAGATGTAAACGGTGCGGTGACCGGCCTTGGCCATCAGGCTGGTCGCCTGCGTCAGCAGCGTCGACTTGCCAATGCCCGGATCGCCGCCGACCAGCAGCACCGAGCCGCGCACGAAGCCGCCGCCGGTGACGCGGTCGAGCTCAGCCATGCCGGAGGGCAGGCGGGGAGCGTCGTTGCTCTTGCCGGCCAGCGATTCCAGCTTGAACGTCCGGCCGCGTCGCTTGGCGCGGATCGACACCGGCACCGCGTTGTCACCGGCTTCCTCGACCAGCGTATTCCACTCGCCGCAAGCCTCGCACTTGCCCTGCCAGCGATTGAACGCCGCGCCGCAGTTCTGACAGACGAAGGAAGAGGAAGCTTTGGCCATGACGTCCACGTGGATGGGAAGAAAGCGCCCGACACCGAGACGGCCCGGCGACGGCTGAATATGTTCGCTTTTTGTTCCAGATGCAAGTCGCCGCGACCGAGTGAAGGCGATCGTCGGCCACCTTTCACAGGTTGCATTGACCTGGTGCTAACCCGCGGCCGCGATGATCCGCCGCGAACAGAGACGGGGCGAGGGACTGCGCGTGATGATCAAGGCTGCCGATGCCGCGCCGGGCGGCGGACCGACGCTTGGCTGGTGGGCCGCGGCGGCTGCGCTTCTCGTGGTGCTGCTGGTGCCGTTGCTGATGGTCGATGTGCCGCCGGTGCTCGACTATCCCAATCATCTGGCGCGCTACTTCGTGCTGGCGCATCCGGACGATCCTTTCCTGTCGGAGGTGTACGCGCCGCATTGGCGGATCCTGCCTAATCTCGGCATGGACGTGATCGGCGCGGCGCTGCTGAAAGTGTCGAGCGTTCACGTCGGCGGCCGCATCCTGCTGGCGCTCAGCCTGCTGATGCCGGTGATCGGTGCTATCGTGTATCACCGCGTGGTGTTCGGCCGGTTCTCGTATTGGTCGCTCGCCTCCGGCGCCGTCGCCTACAATGCAGTGTTCTTCCTCGGCTTCATGAACTTCCTGCTGTCGCTCGGCCTGGCGCTGATCGGCGCGGCCGCGTGGATCGCGCTGCGCCGGCGTAACCGCAACGTGGCAGCGGTGGTGATCGGCGCTACGTTCGCCGCTTTGACGTTCTTCTCGCACATCTTCGGTGTGGCGCTGTTTGCGCTTCTGATCGGCAGCGAAGAGATGGCGCGGATCGTGCGCGCCCGGCGAGATGGTGCGCCGGTGTTTCGCGAGACGACCGTCTCGGCACTGCTGCTGGCTCTCTCGCTCGCTCCGGCGGTTGCGCTTTATCTGGCGAGCCCGCTTTCCGAAGCGGGCGCCGGCGTCGGGCCATGGCGCGGCCTCGCCAAGCTGTGGGACCTGTTTGCGCCGGTGATGACGACCAGCGAAGTCGTGACGATGCTCAGCGTTGCAGCGTTGTTGATTACGCTGGGGCTGGCGATCCGCGGTGCGCGGCTGGCGCCGGCGTTGCCGCTGACTCTGCTGGTGCTGGCGGTGGGCTTTGTGATCGTGCCGGCGATGTATAAAGGCGGCAGCTTTCTCGACATCCGACTCGCGGTGATGGCGGCCGTGCTGCTGTTCGCCGGCATGCTGCCGCAGCTCTCGTCGCGCCGTGCTGCGGCGGTGGCGGCGCTGGTGATCGCGTTGATTGCCGGGCGCTCGGCCTATGTGGCGTACGACTGGTACGACCATCGCCACGATCTCGCCGAGCTGCGCGCTGCGATCGCGCATGTCGAGCCCGGCGAGCGGGTGCTGATGGCCCGCGGCCGCGAAGTCGATATCATTGCCTCGGCTCAGGCCGGACGCGCGCTGGCCCGCTACTTTCCGCTCGACAATCACGTCGGCGCGCTGCTGACGATCGAGCGGCGCGCGTTCTGGCCGCTGATGTTCGCCGACGCCACGCAGCAGCCACTGGTGGTGAAGCCGGCCTTCGCATCCTATGCGGCGCCGCTCTGCGAGCCGCTTGAGCTATCGTTGTTGATGGAGACGGCGTCGCTGCAGGTCGGGCAGGCGGGGCACCGCTGCAAGACGTATCTCGCCGACTGGCCACATCGCTTCGACGCGGTGCTGATGCTGGAGCCGCCGGCCACGGCGCCGTCGCCGGAACTGTCGCCGGTCTATCGAGGCAACTATGTCGCGCTGTATCGCGTGACGCCGCCGAAGGCCGAGCCCGGTTCCGCTGGCCGCGTTCATGCCGGTGAGCTAAGCTCACCGGTGCAATGACCCCGCGCCGTCACGATAGCGATTACGAACGCCGCAAGTGGCGTCAGGTCGCCGGCCATTTCGGCATGGGCGCGGCGTTCGGCGCGCTGTTCGCCGGCATCGTGCTGTTCAATAATTACTTCGGTCTGTCGAGCGTGATCGCCACCAGCGAGGCGCCGACCCTGGTGCGGATCATCTTCGTGGTCGGCGTCGCCGGATCATTCGCCTTCATGGCGGCGATCACCGGCTTTCTGTTTCTGGTCCACGAGGATTGAAAAGTTAAGCGAGGCCCATCCGCCCTTGCGAGCGAAGCGAAGCAATCCAGCGCAGTGCACTGGGCTGGATTGCTTCGTCGCTTCGCTCCTCGCAATGACGGGGAGAGTTTGTCATTGAAACGCGGCCTCAGCTCGCCGGTGCCACCGGCTCGACCGCTGCCGGTTCGGCCGCCGGCTTGGCGTCGCCGCCTTTGTAGATCCGGGTGTAGCGCCGGCCGAGGCTGGTCAGCACTTCGTAGCCGATCGTCCCGAAGTGATGGCCGAGTTCGTCGACGGTGATGCCGTCGCCGATCAGGGTCGCCATCATGCCGCGGCGCGCGGCGTTGGCGGGCAGGTCGGTGACGTCGACCGCGAGCAGGTCCATCGAGATCCGGCCGGCGATCGGACAGCGCTGGCCGGCGATGATCACGTCGGCGCCGCGGGTGCCGTCGCTCGAACCGGCGGCGCGGAAGTAACCGTCCGCATAGCCGGCCGACACCACCGCGATCTTGCTCGGGCGCCGTGCGCTCCAGGTCGCGCCGTAGCCGACGGTGTCGCCGCGCTCGACGCTGCGGACCTGGACGATCCGCGCTTTCAGATCGACCACCGGCTGCATCGGATTGTCGGCTTCCGGCGTAGGATTGATGCCGTACAGCGCCGCGCCGGGGCGGACCAGATCGAACGCGAACTGCGGACCTCGGAAGATGCCCGACGATGCCGACAGCGACGCCGGCACGCCGGCGAACTGACCGGCGATCTCGCGAAATGCCGCGGCCTGCTTGGCATTGAGCTGATGGTTGACGAGATCGGCGCAGGCGAGGTGGCTGATCACCAGTGTGATGCCATGGTCACCGGCGATGATGCGCGGCACGATGCCTTGCGCCTCGACGACGGTCAGGCCGAGCCGGCTCATGCCGGTGTCGATGTGGAGCGCCGCACCGCCGCGCCAGCCGGTGCGGCGGCAGAACACGTCCCATTCGGCGAGTTCGTACAGATCACCGATTACGGGCTGGCAGTTCAGCTTGGCGAATTCGTCGCCGGAGTTCGGGAAGAACCCATCGAGCACGTACAGCGTCGCCTCGGGGGCGGCTTCGCGCACGACGCGTGCTTCGCTCAGCGTGGCGACAAAGAAGGTCTTGCAGCCGGCCGCGAGCAGCGCCTTGGTGACGGGACCTGCGCCGCAGCCATAGGCGTCGCCTTTGACGACGCCGGCGCATTCGGAGGGGATCGCGGTCTTCTCGAGCTTGCGCCAGTTCGCGACCAGCGCGTCGAGATCGACGGTGAGAATGCCGGTTGCGGCCGCGTTGGCCGCGGCGAACTCAGCAGTTTTGCCCGCCTCCGGCGTCAACAACTCGGCGACGGTGGCGTTCGGATCGGGAAGGATATGCATGGCGCACCTTATGCGTTGCCTGCAGCGCGTTCAACGGCGGCCGGCGCGGCTCAGATCCGCTTCGGCATCAAATCCGTTCGGGCAGATGGCTGTCGTCGGTGAGATCGCTGAAGCGGGTGAACTGACCTTCGAACTGCAGATCGACGGTACCGGTCGGACCGTGACGCTGCTTGGCGATGATCACTTCGGCCTTGCCGTGCACCAGCTCCATGTCGGTCGCCCACTTCTCGTGCTCGGGCGTACCGGGCCGCGGCTCCTTGTTCTGCAGATAGTATTCCTCGCGGAACACGAAGATCACGACGTCGGCGTCCTGCTCGATCGAACCGGATTCACGCAAGTCGGAGAGCTGCGGGCGCTTGTCGTCGCGGGATTCGACCTGACGCGACAGCTGCGACAGCGCGATGACGGGGACGTTCAATTCCTTCGCCAGCGCTTTCAGGCTGGTGGTGATCTCGGTGACTTCCTGGACGCGGTTGTCGCCCTTCTTGCTCGAGCCCTGCAGCAGCTGGATGTAGTCGACCACGATCATGTCGAGGCCCTTTTGCCGCTTCAGACGGCGGGCGCGGGCGGTGAGCTGGGCAATCGACAGACCGCCGGTTTCGTCGACGTAGAGCGGCAGCGACTGCAGTTCGATCGAGACGTCGCGGAGCTTGTCGAAGTCGGATTCCGAGATGCCGCCGCGGCGGATCTTGCTCGACGCGATCTCGGCCTGCTCGGCGAGAATACGGGTGGCGAGCTGTTCGGCCGACATTTCGCAACTGAAGAAGCCGACGATGCCGCCATTGACGGTCTTGGTCGAGCCGTCCGGCTGCACTTCGCCGCGATAGGCCTTGGCGACGTTGTAGGCGATGTTGGTGGCGAGCGCGGTCTTGCCCATGCCGGGACGGCCGGCGAGCACGATCAAGTCGGAGTGCTGCAGACCGCCCATCCGGGTGTCGAGGTCGCGCAGCCCGGTGGAGATGCCCGACAGTTTTCCGTCGCGCTGGAACGCCTTCGCCGCCATGTCGACGGCGGTGGTCAGCGCCTGGGAGAATTTCTGGAAGCCGCCGTCGTAGCGGCCGGATTCCGCCAGTTCGTACAGCCGGCGCTCAGCGTCTTCGATCTGGTTCTTCGGCGCGAAGTCGACCGGCGCGTCGAAGGCAACGTTGACCATGTCGGTGCCGATGCCGATCAGATCGCGGCGTAGCGACAGTTCGTAGATCGTCCGCCCGTAGTCCTGGGCGTTGATGATGGTGGTGGCTTCGGCGGCGAGGCGCGCCAGGTATTGCGCGACCGTCAGGCCGCCGAGATCGAGATCGGCCGCCAGGAACGTTTTCAGCGTGACCGGGGTGGCGATCTTGCCGGCGCGGATGATGCTGGCGGCGGTCTCGAAGATGGTCTGGTGGATCGGCTCGAAGAAGTGCTTCGGCTCGAGGAAGTCCGACACCCGGTAGAACGCGTCATTGTTGACCAGGATCGCGCCCAGCAGGGCCTGTTCGGCCTCGATGTTGTGCGGCGCGGTCCGGAAAGCCGGCGCGCCGGGTTCCGGCGCGAGCTTCAGAACGTTCGAATCAGATGCGGCCATAGCTCTCGAATATCGGGTCGAATTTGTCGGATGCGGGGCGCGACTAAAGCGCCGATTTGCTCGGGAGCGAAAGCCGCAATCGCGCGTTATGCACCAGCGCGACAAGGATGTGGATGACCGCAACAGCCGCCATCACCCGTGCTTGACGCGTTCCGGCGTGAGCTCCGGCGGCATTGAACCTCCAGCGGCGGTCGGACGACAGTTCAAAATGGACGGTCGAGACAGATCGATCCGCTCCAGTCGGGGATTCGTAAGAATTTTCGGCGAGGATAGCGGCAAGACGCGATCACCGAGGCTCCCTGAGGGATGCACTCGAACAAGGTGACGCGGGACAGGGCAAGAGCGTCGAGGACTTCGCAGCGGCTCGCGAGGCGCCTCGGATGATGGACAGAGCAGATGGCGCAGCAGTATTGCCACGACCACTCCGACCGCGATTGGCTGACTTCGCTGATCGATTCCTTCGAGCGCGCCTCGGCTGAAGAGGCCGAGCATCGGCCTTGCGACCGCGAACTGCTGTGCGCTGCCGAGGCTCATCTGGCACGCCCGCTGCCCCTTGCGCCGGATCATGAGGATCCGGTCCGTCTCGTCAGCTGAGAATTCCAACACTGCCCGGCGGGTTCACTCGCCGGCGCGTTGCAGCCGTGGCTTGCGGCTGTTTCAATCCCGCGAAGTCGTTTCTCCTCCGCCGCGCTATAGTCGCGTGTGTCGGCTGTTGATCACTCCGACAACTACTTCCCCCGACGTGCCGAATTGCTCAAGGACGACGGCGTGATGCTGCGGCATTCGATCGGCCGCTCCGATGGCCCCGGCTTCACCAATCCTTGGATCGCCAAATACATCTTCGGGGGGCTGCCTGCCGGCCCTCCCGAAGGTGGCCGAACGGTCATACGACGCGTGGTTCGTGGTGCCGTGTTGGATGAGCGGCTGAGCAGCAGACAAAATACTCCGTCCATCGACTTGCCCCAAAACCGGACGCCGACAGCGAGGCGGCGCCTCGACTGCATCAACGGCGGCCGTGAAGCTCTGTTCTTATCGCTGTGACCCGGCCACCGCCGAAGCGTTCCCAGGTAACATCCGCGTCATGACCAACAGGCTGATCAGCTGCCTCATTTCATGCACGGTGATGTTCCATCTCTCCCTTCCAATCATCTCACAATTCGCTAAAAGGTCACCGCCGCTACAGCGGCGATTGTTTGCATCGGAGGGCTAAATGGTAAGCCGATTGCTCAGTTCGGTAGCGGTACTGCTCGCGCTTGGGATCACCGTCGCGCAGCCCGCCCGGGCCCAGAACTTAGAGGCGGGCAAGAGCTCGGCACAGATCTTCACGAGCACCTGCTCGGTCTGCCATAAGAGCCCGCGTGGCCTGCTCCGCACCGTGCCGCCGAATGCGGTCGGGTCGTTCCTGAGACAGCATTACACCACCAGCGCCGAAATGGCGTCGGCGCTAGGCGCCTATCTAGTGTCGAACGGCGCCACCGACGCTCGCGGCCGGCAGGATGGACCTGCCGAGCCGAAGCAGCGGCGCCAGCGTCGCGGCGCTCCCGAAGCGGTTGCTCCGGACGAAGCTTCGCCGGCACCGCAGGCGGAAGAGCCCAAGGTTCAGCGTGGTCGCAAGTCCAAGCGCCGTGCCGCCCCAGTCGAGGCTGCTCCTCCGGCGGAGAGCGCAGCTCCGGCCCCGGGCGCCGAAGCAGAACCGACCGCCGCGCCTGAGCCGGAAGCCAAGCCGACCAAGAAGCGCCGCGACAAAAAGCGGCTGCGCGAGAAACCGGCTCAGCCCGAAGCCGCCAAGCCGGAGGCGCCCGCGGCTGAGCCCAACAAGGGCGAAGCTGGCGCTGATCCGAAGCATGGAGCTGGCAAGCCCGCTGCGACGCCTGCGGCCGAAACTCCCGCACACACCGATCCGGTGCCTGCCGTGACCCCGGCGCCGAAGGCTGCGGAGCCTGAGCCGGCCAAGCCGGCGGCTCCGTCCGAGACCAAAGCGCCCGAATCTGCTGCGCCGGCCGCCGCGACGCCGAAGCCGGCTGCTCCGCCGCCGTCACCGGCCGGTCCTCCGGCCCGACAGTCGGAAACGCCATCGGCGCCGTCGACCGAAGTGGTGCCGCCGCCCGTGCAGGCGCCGTCCGGATCGGGCGACGTGCCGGCCTCGAAATAACCACTCAGGTGTTCTGACGTTCAAAGGGCCGCGCGATGCGCGGCCCTTTTTCGTTGGCTTCAGCCAAGGCGGGTTCTGGAGATTGTGCCCGGCCTACGAGTGGGCAACAGAAAGCCCGGCCTGATTGCTCAGGCCGGGCTCCGGAAATGATCGGCTGCAGGCGAGGCTTACTGCTCGGCCGGCTGCTCTTCGCCGAACTCCGCGTCCGGATCGAAGAACTCGCCAGCGGCGGCCAGCGCCTCGGCGGCAGCGTCTTCGTCCTCGCGGCGGGTCGAGATGTCTTCACCGCGGTTGATACGCTCGGCTTCCTCGGCGCTGCGCGCCACGGTGACCGACACTTCGACTTCGACTTCCGGATGCACCGCGACCTGGATCGAGTGCTTGCCGATGGTCTTGATCGGGGCGTCGAGCAGAACCTGGCTGCGATCGATCTTGACGCCCTGGCCGTCGAAGCTGGCGATGATGTCGCGCACCGACACCGAACCGAACAGCTGGCCGCCTTCCGACGCCTGGCGGATCACCACCACGTTCTGACCTTCGATCTTCTCCGCGACCTTGGTGGCTTCGGCCTTCGCGGCGATGTTACGCGCCTCGAGATCGGCCTTCATGTGCTCGTACTTCTCGCGGTTGGCGGCGGTGGCGCGCAGCGCCTTGCCGCGCGGCAGCAGGAAGTTGCGCGCGAAACCGTCCTTGACGCGGACCAGCTCGCCCATCTGACCGAGCTTGGCGACACGTTCCAGTAGAATGACTTCCATGATGATCTCCTCGTGTGTTTGCGAAAGACGTTGAACTAGTGAGTAGGGGGAGGCGGCATTGAGCGGCGCTCGAAGTAGCGCTGCCGTAGATTGAGGAAGGCGTCGCCGAGGCCGAGTGCGATCAGGCCGACGGCGGGCCATAGGAAGATCAGCATCAACGCGTAGGTCGAGCTGAGCAGAAACAGGCGGCTGCGCGACGCCATCGTCAGCGTGTGCAAGGTCGCCGCACCGGTGAGTCCATAGGCGACGAACAGCGCCGCGCTGGCGGTCTTGCCGAACATCGAGGTCAGGCCGCCGACGAAGCTGAGTGCCAGCGCCAGCGACAACACCGCCAGGGTCATCGGCGGCAGCGTCACGGTGCGCAGATCCGGCCACGGCCGCCCGAGGCGGTTGGAGGCGGAGGTAATCTTTGCAGCCAGCCACAGATTGAGCGTGAGCGTCACCATCGCCACCGTGGCTGCGGCAGGCGGCGCGATCGCCACCAGCGCGTCGACCAGCGCGGCGTCGCTGCCGGGCGTGCTGCGCGGACCGAGCGCGCGCTGCAGGCCGTTGCGAAGGCCGTCATTGATGGCGGCGCCGTCGGTGCCGAGCGTGAACAGAGCGGCCATCGTGGTGGTGGCGGCAAAGCCGGCCATCCACACCACCAGGCGGCCGACCGGGTACCATTCCAACGTGGGCGTTTCGCCCTGCGCGGCTTCCGCGGGGCGCGCCAACAGCGCGAGATGACCGAGCCAGCAGGCCGGCACGGCGATCGTCACGACAAATGCAATGGCGTAGGAGAAGCTGACCAGCGCAGCGAGGCCGATGGCGGCGACCAGACCGCCGATCGCGGCGGCGAGCACGCCCCAGCCGAGCGCGGCCACCATCAGCGGCAGCGGTGCCAGATAGAACAGCAGCAGGGAGATCAGCGCGCCCGAAACGATCGAGACGAACATCAGCGCCGAAGCACAGCCGGCGGCGAGCGCGATCAGAATGTTGATCATCATCAGCTGTCCCGCTCCCTTCGAGCGGTTAGAGGCGTTTCGCCCCAACCATCGGCGACCGGACGACCCGGAAGCCTTATGAGAAAAAAGAGGAGAGCCCCGCGGCGCGAACGCCACGGGGCTGCTTCGATTAGCGGATCACGTAGGGCAGCAGACCGAGGAAGCGGGCGCGCTTGATGGCGCGCGCGAGCTCGCGCTGCTTCTTGGCGGACACGGCGGTGATGCGGCTCGGCACGATCTTGCCGCGCTCAGAGACGTAACGCATCAGCAGCTTGGAGTCCTTGTAATCGATCTTCGGCGCATTCGCTCCCGTGAACGGGCAGGTCTTGCGGCGGCGGAAGAACGGACGGCGTGCACCTGCTTCAGCCATGATGCTTACTCCTCGACTGCTGCTGCGGGGGCGTCGGCGTCTTCACGCGGACGGCGCGGACCACGATCGCCACGGAAACCGTCGCGGTCGCCACGGCCTTCGCGATCACCGCGGAAGCCACCCTCGCGGGGGCCACGGTCGTCGCGTTCGCGATCCCGATCGGCCTTGCGCATCATCGCCGAGGGGCCTTCCTCGTGTTCGTCGACGCGCACCGTCAGATAACGGATGACGTCTTCGTTGATCCGCTCCTGGCGCTCGATCTCGGCGACCACCGCGGCCGGGCCGTCGATGTTCAGCAGCACGAAATGCGCCTTGCGGTTCTTGTTCATGCGGTAGGTCAGGGAGCGTAGGCCCCACGACTCGGTCTTTGTGACCTTGCCGCCGAGACCTTCGATCACGCCGGTGATCTGGGTGGTGAGCTCTTCGACCTGCTGGGCGCTGGCATCCTGGCGCGCCAAAAAGACATGCTCATAAAGAGGCATGGTTGTCCTTTCTCGTGTTAGCGCAGAACCGGCGGCAAGCCCTTCGAACCCTTCGGAAAGGACTCGACTGCTCAGAAGGCGGAAGCACGGGACGACGAGCCGACTGGCCCTGCCGCATCAAAATCGCCAAGGGAGATAAAGCCCAGGGGAGATCATGGTGAGACCGTCCGTTCAGCTCCCGGCCGGGATCTGCGGATGCGCCGTTATACGGATTTCGGTCGCCTTGGCAAGGGACTGAAGCTGTCGTTTCGGCCACCGGTCTGCCGATTCCGCTACCCGGCGCCTCGAGGGAGGAGCCATGTTGGGGGTAACGGGTGCGGGCGGTCGAGCGGCTGAGCCGGTGAGGCTGGATGCCACGAACCGGCCCTTTCCCTGACGTTTGGCCTGATACATGGCAATATCGGCGGCCCGCAGCAGGTCGTCCACCGTCGCGCCATCGTTCGGGAAGGTTGCGGCGCCGATGCTGACCCCGATGTCGAGCCGGCCGTGGCCCGCCAGTTCGAACGGCTCGGCAATCGCCGCGATGATTCGCTGCGCGACGGGAGCCGCATCGTCCGTCCGTGTTCCGGGCAGCAGCACCACGAATTCGTCGCCGCCGACGCGAAACACCTGATCCTGCTCGCGGACGCTGCTGCGGAGCCGCTCCGCGACCGAAACGAGCACGGCATCGCCGGCGGCATGACCGAACCGGTCGTTGGCGCTCTTGAAGCCGTCGAGGTCGAGACAGAACACGGTGAGCGGCTGGTGGCCGGCCGCATCGGCCCCGCGCAGCAACCGTTCGAACCGCTGCCGCTTCAGCACCCGGTTGGGCAGCCCGGTGAGAGAATCGTAGTTGGCGAGACGGCGATTCTTCCGCTCGGAGAGAAACAGGTTGAGCAGCACCTCGTAATTCTCGAGCAGAACGAGAGCCATGCCCAGGCCCCAGATCGGAACGAGCAGTCCGACGATGTACATATAAGGCAACGGCGACAGCACCATCGCCACGCTGTAGGGCGTGCCGAGCAGATAGATCAGCGTAATTCCGTAGCGCGGCGTGCCCGAGTTGCGGGACGAGATCCCGCCCGCCAGGCCGGAGATGAAGATGCCCGCCATCAAAATCAGCAGCCAATCGCCGGAGATAGCGCAAAGCCCGCAACCAATTCCGTAGCAAATCGCCCAGGACATGCCGAGATAGAGCGGCAGCACCGCATTGCCGGGGCGACCGGCCGCTTCGTCGCGCTGCAATGCAGCAAGCGCGGAGTAGCGTG
Organism: Rhodopseudomonas sp. G2_2311; assembly: GCF_047501505.1. Lineage (NCBI taxonomy): Bacteria > Pseudomonadati > Pseudomonadota > Alphaproteobacteria > Hyphomicrobiales > Nitrobacteraceae > Rhodopseudomonas > Rhodopseudomonas sp. G2_2311. The sequence continues at coordinate 594,492 of NZ_JAZDRK010000001.1, read as the reverse complement.
CTGCACCGAACCCGAGTTCGACCGCGAGCCAGACCATCGCCCAGATTGCGCCGGTGGTGGCGGCGACCACTGCTGCCATTAGAGTTGTGGAGAAGATCGCCAGCACCAGCGTCCGCTTCCTGGTTTGCGTGTGCAGCAGCAACTTGCGAACGATCGACGCGGGCTGCGGCTGCGGGCCGCTGATCAGCCAAGTGATGATCGGGCTGGATGGGCCGATTGCGCGCAAAAAGCTCGCATTTGTCGAGGGCAAGTATCGTTCGCTGATCAATCGCATGAGGAATAATCGTCCGCTGTGCTGGTGATAGCGGTAGCCGGGAAAGCGTTGATGGGTTCCTTAAAAGCCGTACGCACCTTCCTGTACGGTAAATGCATTTCGCAGATGCCGGCCGTTCGACCGGAGAGGCGTTGCCGAGACGATGACAACAACAACCCTGTGAGTCACAGGGCTGTTCGAAAGGATGTTAGACAGCAGTCAACTTGACACGACGGGGCCGGGCGGTGTCTTACGGCCCCGACTTCAGAGACAGGTTCAGGAATCCAGATGACCGCAGCATTCACTTTTCCGGGGCAGGGGTCCCAGGCCGTGGGCATGGGCAAGGCGCTCGCCGAAGCCTTCCCGGCGGCACGGGCGGTGTTCGACGAAGTCGACGCGGCGCTCGGCGAAAAGCTGACCTCGATCATCTGGGAAGGCCCGGCCGAAACGCTGCAGCTCACCGAGAACGCACAGCCGGCGCTGATGGCGGTGTCGCTGGCGACGATGCGCGTGCTGGAGGCTGAGGCCGGTCTGTCGGTCGGCAAGGATGCCGCTTTCGTCGCCGGTCATTCGCTCGGCGAGTATTCCGCGCTGGCGGCGGCCGGCAGCCTGAGCGTGAGCGACACGGCGCGGCTGCTGCGGATCCGTGGTCAGGCAATGCAGAAGGCGGTGCCGGTCGGCGTCGGCGCGATGGCCGCGCTGCTCGGCCTCGATTACGACACCGCCGTCGCCGTGGCGGCCGAAGCCGCGCAGGGCCAGGTCTGCCAGGCTGCCAATGATAATGGCGGCGGACAGGTCGTGGTCTCCGGTCATAAGGACGCGGTGGAGCGCGCGGTCGAGATCGCCAAGGGCAAGGGTGCCAAGCGCGCGATGCTGCTGCCGGTGTCCGCTCCGTTCCATTGTTCGCTGATGCAGCCGGCGGCCGAAGCCATGGCCGAGGCGCTGGCGGGCGTCACCATCAAGGCACCGGCGGCACCGCTGGTCGCCAACGTTCTGGCGTCGCCGATCACCGATCCGGATGAAATCCGCCGCCGCCTGGTCGAGCAGGTCACCGGGACCGTGCGCTGGCGCGAGTCGGTTGCATTCATGGCGTCGCAGGGCGTGAACCAGTTTCTGGAGATCGGCGCCGGCAAGGTGCTGAGCGGCCTGGTGAAGCGCATCGCTAATGGCGCGATTGGTATTTCCGTAGGTGGCCCCAACGACATCGCGTCGGCGAAAGACGCGCTGGCGGCCGGACGCTCGGCATAAGCCGGCACAAGGAGGCGAGATGTTCGATCTGACAGGCAGAACCGCGCTGGTCACCGGCGCAACCGGCGGCATCGGCGGCGCGATCGCCCAGGCGCTGCACGGCCAGGGCGCCACCGTGGCGATCTCCGGCACGCGGCGCGAGGCGCTCGACGCGCTGGCCGCCAAGCTCGGCGAACGCGTGCACGTGCTGCCCTGCAATCTGTCGGACGCGGCGGACGTCGAGGCGCTGGTGCCGGCTGCGGCCGAAGCCATGGGCGGGCTCGACATCCTGGTATGTAACGCAGGTATCACCCGCGACAATCTGTTCGTGCAATTGCGCGACGAGGATTGGGACGAGGTGATCAAGGTCAACCTCACGGCGACCTTCCGGCTGACGCGCGCTGCCACCAAGCTGATGATGCGCAAGAAGTTCGGCCGCATCATTGCGATCACTTCGGTGGTGGGCGTCACCGGCAATCCGGGGCAGGGCAACTACACGGCCTCGAAGGCGGGCTTGATCGGTATGATCAAGACGCTCGGCGCCGAATACGCCAAGCGCAACGTCACGGCGAACTGCATTGCGCCGGGCTTCATCGCGACGCCGATGACCGACGTTCTCAATGACAAGCAGCGCGAGGCGATTCTCGGCAAGGTGCCGGCCGGCCGGCTCGGCACGCCGGACGACATTGCGGCTGCGGCGGTTTATCTCAGTTCGAACGAGGCCGCCTACGTCACCGGTCAGACCATTCACGTCAACGGCGGGATGGCGATGATCTGACAGCAATCTGCGAGCTTGTGGCGGCGCACGCGGTCCCCCGCAGTCGCCGCGGGCTTGTGGTCAATGCATCGGAAGTATGATAACCGAACCACTGGCGGACAAGCAAAGAAGGCCATTGCAGGATGTCCAAACCCTGTATATTGGCGATGGGGAGCTTGCCGCCCGGGTGGTCGGCTTCGACCCGGGGACGGGGGCAAAATCAACACACTTCGCGATGCGACGGGAACTTAGCGAGTTGACGCACCACGATGGCTCGTATCGTCTGTCGGTCGGGTCGAAACGGAACAGCACGGGGTTAAATAGATGAGTGAGATTGGCGAGCGGGTTAAGAAGATCGTGGTCGAACACCTTGGTGTCGAACCCGAGAAAGTTGTCGATAGCGCCAGCTTCATCGACGATCTCGGCGCCGACAGCCTCGACACCGTCGAACTCGTGATGGCGTTCGAAGAAGAGTTCGGCTGCGAAATTCCGGACGATGCCGCCGAGACGATTCTCACCGTCGGCGACGCCACCAAGTTTCTCGAGAAGAACGCAAAGAGCTGACGCTCCGCGCGGTGTGATGGAAGCCGGACGGACCGCACAAAAGCGGTCCACCGGCTTCTTATTTTGCATCGCGCATTCTACGCCGGAGTGCTGGAGATGAGACGGGTTGTCGTCACGGGCCTTGGCATGGTGTCGCCGCTGGGCTGCGGCGTCGAACCAACCTGGAGCCGCGTGCTCGCCGGCGAAAGCGGCGCGCGCAAGATCGACGCGTTCGACGTGTCGGATATCGCCAGCCAGATCGCCTGCATCATTCCGCGTGGCGACGGTACCAACGGCACCTTCAATCCTGATCAATGGATGGAGCCGAAAGACCAGCGCAAGGTCGACGACTTCATCGTCTATGCGATGGCGGCGGCGCGTCAGGCGCTCGATGACGCCGGCTGGCGTCCCTCCACCGAAGAAGAGCGCTGCGCCTCGGGCGTGCTGATCGGCTCCGGCATCGGTGGTCTGCAGGGCATCGCCGAGACGGCGCTGCTGCTCGAGCAGCGCGGCCCGCGCAGGATCTCTCCGTTTTTCATTCCCGGCCGCCTGATCAATCTGGCGTCGGGCTATGTCTCGATCGAATTCGGCCTCAAGGGCCCGAACCACGCGGTCGTCACCGCGTGCTCGACCGGCGCGCATGCGATCGGCGATGCGGCGCGGCTGATCGCGCTCGGCGACGCCGACGTGATGGTCGCCGGCGGCACCGAATCTCCGATCAGCCGTCTGGCGATGGCCGGCTTCGCCGCCGCGCGTGCGCTGTCGACCGGTTTCAACGATACGCCGACCAAGGCTTCGCGGCCGTACGACAAGGATCGCGACGGCTTCGTGATGGGCGAGGGCGCGGGCGTCGTCGTGCTGGAAGAGTACGAGCACGCCAAGGCGCGCGGCGCACGGATCTATGCCGAAGTGATCGGCTACGGTCTGTCGGGCGACGCACATCACATCACTGCGCCGAGCTCGGATGGTGACGGTGCGTTCCGTTGCATGAGCGCTGCGATCAAGCGCGGCGGCATCGCGGTGTCGGACATCGACTACATCAACGCGCACGGCACCTCGACGCCGCTCGGCGACGAGATCGAACTCGGTGCGGCGCAGCGTCTCCTGGGCAATGCGGCCTCGCGGGTGTCGATGTCGTCGACCAAGTCGTCGATCGGCCATCTGCTCGGCGCTGCCGGTGCCGTGGAAGCGATCTTCTGCGTGCTGGCGATTCGCGACAACGTCGCGCCGCCGACGATCAATCTCGACAATCCTTCGGTCGAGACCGCGATCGATCTGGTGCCGTGGAAGCCGCGGTCGCGCGAGATCAACGTTGCGTTGTCGAACTCTTTCGGGTTCGGTGGCACCAACGCGTCGCTGCTGTTGCAGCGCGTGCCGAACTAACGCGCGCGCCTTCATCCACCGTTTCGCCGCAATCGCTGCTAAACCCTACGCGGTCCGTTAGTTTCGGAGTATGATCGGTTGCAGCCCTCATCCGCCTGGATAGACTCCAGACCGGACATTGCATCGAAGTCGTGATCCCGAATGTCGCCGGTGCAGATTGCGCCGGCCCCAATGCGAGCCGACAGGATTCAGGTTGCACCGATGAGTGAAAGGCCGCCGATTTCGCCGAGAAGCCCGCGTGCGGCGCTCGAGCCGGAGCAGCTTCCGCCGCCGCCGAAGCGGTCCGACCATGCCCGCAATCCGCTGGTGATCATCGGCAATGCGATCATCACCTTCATCGTGGTTGTGATGATCGGTGCCGGCGGCTTGTACGTGTATGGCAAGAACAAGCTCGAAGCGCCGGGCCCGCTGGCGCAGGACAAGGTCGTCAACATCCCGCAGCGCGCCGGTCTCGACGACATCGCACAGATCCTGAAACGCGAAGGCGTGATCGAAGACGGGTGGCTGGTATTTGCCGGCGGTGTGATGGCGCTGCGCGCCCGCACTGAACTGAAGCCGGGTGAGTATCTGTTTCAGAAGAGCGCCAGCCTGCGCGACGTGATCGGAACCATCGTCGAAGGCAAGGTGGTTCAGCACGCGGTGACGATTCCCGAAGGACTGACTTCGGAGCAGATCGTCGAGCGCCTGTCCGACAATCCGATCTTCACCGGCAGCATTCGGGAAATTCCGCGTGAAGGAACGTTGCTGCCGGAGACCTACAAGTTTCCCCGCGGCACGCCACGCGAGCAGGTGATCCATCGTTTGCAGCAGGCGCAGAAGCGGGTGCTCAGCGAGATCTGGGAGCGTCGCAGTCAGGATCTGCCGATTAAGACGCCCGAGCAGCTGGTGACGCTGGCTTCGCTGGTGGAGAAAGAGACCGGCAAGCCGGACGAGCGCACCCGCGTCGCCGCGGTGTTCGTCAATCGGCTGCAGAAGAAGATGCGGCTGCAGTCCGACCCGACGATCATCTACGGACTCGTCGGCGGCAAGGGCACGCTCGGCCGTCCGATCAAGCGCAGCGAGATCACGCAGCCGTCCCCGTACAACACCTATGTGATCGACGGATTGCCGCCGGGGCCGATCGCCAATCCGGGGCGCGCGTCGCTCGAGGCTGCGGCCAATCCGGCGCGCACCCGCGACCTGTACTTCGTCGCCGACGGCAGCGGTGGTCACGCCTTCAGCGACAATTACGAGGTGCACCAGAAGAACGTCGGCAAGCTGCGCGCCCAGGAAAAGCAGCTCCAGAACGACACCGTCGAGCCGCCGGAAGAAACACCGCCGGCCGCAGCCGCGCCGGCTACTGAGCCGGCTGCCGATCCTGCTGCGTCGGCCGCACCTGCGGGGGCGCCGAAGGCCGGCAAGAACGGCGCGCAGAAGCGCCGCGCCCGCAACGCGACACCGAACGGTGCGACCGAGTAACTTGCACGCGCCCGGCAGTTCACATCGCGGCGGAGTTTGCGTTAAGTTCCGCCGGCCGATACGCGGCGATTCTTAAACCTCGAAATCCGGAGACAGTGACGCGATGTCGTTATCGAGCATGACCGGATTTGCGCGCAGCCACGGTGCCAGCGGCCCCTACGTGTTCGAGTGGGAATTGAAGTCGGTGAACGCCAAGGGCTTCGATTTCCGGATGCGGCTGCCGCCCGGCTGGGACGATATCGAGCCGCCGGTCCGCAAGCGTGCCGCCGAGGTGCTGTCCCGCGGCACCGTCTACGCCAATCTCACCGTCAAGCGCGCCAACGCGGTCTCGGCCATCCAGATCAATCAGGATGTGCTGGCCTCGGTGTTGAAGGTTGCCAGTGAGATCGCCGGCAAAGTCGACGCCGTCGCGCCGAGCATCGATGGGCTGCTCGGCATCAAGGGCGTCATCGAGGTGGTCGAACCCGAGGCCGACGAGGCCGAGGAGAAGGCCGCACGCGCCGCCGTCGAAACTGCATTCGGTGAAGCGCTGAAGAGCCTGATCGAGATGCGCAAGCGCGAGGGCGCGAGCCTCGGCGCGGTGCTGGCCCAACGTCTGGATGAGCTGGAAGCGCTCGCCAAGCAGGCCGAGGCGGCGCCTGGCCGCAAGCCTGATGCGATCAAGGCGCGTCTTGCCGAACAGATCGCGGCGCTGCTCGATACGTCCGACCGTTTCGACCCTGATCGGTTGCATCAGGAAGCCATCATGATGGCGACCAAAGCCGATATTCGGGAAGAGCTCGACCGCATTGCGTCCCATATCGCGCAGAGCCGCGAGATGCTCGCCAAGGGTGGCGCCGTCGGGCGCCGGCTCGATTTCCTCGCGCAGGAATTCAACCGCGAGGTCAACACCTGCTGCTCCAAGTCGATCGATCTGGAGTTGACCAATGCCGGACTTGCGATGAAGAACGTCGTCGAACAGTTCCGCGAGCAGGTTCAGAATCTGGAGTAATCATGAGCGACGGAGCGGCGGCCAGCTACAGCGGTGTCGAGCGGCGCGGGCTGATGTTCGTGCTGTCGTCGCCCTCCGGCGCCGGCAAGACGACGCTGTCGCGGATGCTGGTCGAGCAGATGCCGGGGCTGCAGATGTCGGTGTCTGCAACGACACGGCCGATGCGGCCCGGCGAGGTCGACGGCCGCGATTATTACTTCGTCGATCGGCCGAAATTCGACGAGATGGTCGGCGCCGGGGAATTCCTCGAATGGGCCAACGTGTTCGACAATCGCTATGGCACGCCGCGTGCCCCGGTCGAAGCCGCACTCGCAGCCGGCCGCGATGTGTTGTTCGACATCGACTGGCAGGGCACCCAGCAGCTCCGCAGCCGTGCTGGAAGCGACGTCGTTAGCGTCTTCATCCTGCCTCCGTCCGTGCAAGCGCTGGAGCATCGGCTGCATACCCGCGCGCAGGATTCCCACGAGGTGATCCGCGGCCGGATGAAAAAAGCCGGCGACGAGATGAGCCACTTCGACGCCTACGATTACATCGTGGTCAACGACAATATCGGCGTTGCCTTCGAGTCCGTGCGCTCGATCCTGCGTGCCGAGCAGCTCAAGCGCGAGCGCCAGGTCGGATTGGATGCCTTCGTCCGCGGGATGCGCCAGCAGCTCGAAGGCTGACGATCACGCCGCAGAACGCTTCTGCGCCAGCGCCAGCAATTGTTCGATTTCGTCTGCTGCGGGCGGAGCTGGCTCCGCAACGGATCGGCTCGCCGTCTCCGATGCTGCCCGCGACTGAGCGCTGCTGAGTTCTGAGGCCCCGACCTCTGCCGCACCCGGCCGAATGCTGTCGTTGGCGATGCGACGCTCACGGGCCGCCTTGATCCAGGCGGGCGGTTCGATGTCATCCTCCGACGCGACGTGTTCGGCAGGCGGCGGTGCTGTCGGCTTGCGTCGCGGAGCATCGAGGTCGATCGGGCTCGACCGGAAGTCGTTGGCGTAAATATCGGTTGCAACCGGTTCGGTCCGGCCTGCCCAGAGGTCGGGACGTCCGCCGGGCTCACGCCGGACGATCGGCTCACTGCGGCCGAATTTCATGAGTGCGGCCGCGATGCCGCCGGCGACCGCGAGGGCCGCGAGCAGGGCGCCGATCAACGTCGCAAGTGTGCCCGCGCTCATCGATTCCTCGGTGAGGGATGCCGGCGCCGACTTGGTCACCTTTGCGGCCTTGCGCAGCTTGTCGGTGGCATCGGCATTGGCGGGAGCGCTACCGGCCGCTGAATCCGACCAGCGATCGTTCATCGAGGTGGGAGCGGGGGCGCTCGAAGGTTCGGCCGCGGGGGCAGGCGTTGCCGCGGCCTGTGTCGCCTCCACGGGTGCCGTGAGCACCGGTGCCGGGAAGGGAGAATTGGTCGTCGTCGGAGCGGCTGTCTGCGGCTGCTGCGGCGCCGCGAATTCGGCGCGGGCATCGGCAACGGAGGAGCGCAACGGAGCGGCACTCGATTGCGACGGCGCCATTGGCTGCGTCATGCTCGGTGCTGCAGCGGACTTGGTTTTCGGAGATGAAGCTGGACTAGTTGTTGCCGCTGCGGGGGCGCTCTCGGCAGTATCGGTCGCCTCGGGCGAGGTCGCTTCCGTGGGACTTGCTGCTGCCGCTGCGCCGTCCACCTTGCGCAAGTACCAGCACTTGCGCTTGTTGGCGTGGTCGGCCCGGTAGAACCAATGACTTCCGGCCGGGGTGGGCGCGTTCGGTGCCGACAAACAGGTGTCGGCCTGCGCCGAAGACAAGGGGCTTGCTGTGATCGCAACGCTCGCGATCGCGCCGGCGCTCACGGCCAACAGCAGTTTCGCGGATCGGTTGTGCATGGCATTCCCCATTCTGACGCGGACAACGGAACTTCTGTTCGCCCGTTTTTTCCGCGACAAATGGGGTCGCAATATGCCGACAATCCGGTGAGGGTGAGACAATTCGGAGCCTGGCATTGCGGCTTTTGGAACCCGCAATGCCAGGGAGAAGGCGACGATTAGTTCGCCAGCATGATGCGTCCGACAACTTTGCCGGCGCGCAGCTGATCGATCCACTTCTGGGCGTCCTGCATCGGCTCTTCCTTCATCGGCGTCGGCTTGACCTTGCCGGCACGCGCAAGTGCCAGCAGCTCTTTGGTCTCTTCGAGCGTGCCGACCATGAAGCCTTCGACGGTCATCCGCTTGTAGATCCACTGCACCATCGGCAGGCTGAACTGGCCGCCCATCAGGCCGGACACCACGATCTTGCCGCCCCGCGCAACCGTGCTGACGGCGAAGTTCATCGACTTGTCGTTGCCGGCGAAATCCACCACGCCATCGAAGCCGCCATCGGTCTCCTTGAAGATGCGTTTGGCAACGTCGGGCTCCGATGGATCATAGGCAACGGCCGCGCCGTTCTTCAGCGCGGCTTCGCGCGCTGCGGGGCTGAGATCGGCCACCGCGATCGGCTGCTTGAACATCGCCTGGGCCAGCGACAGCCCCATCATGCCGACGCCGCCCAATCCAATTAGCAGCAGATTGCGCTGACGCGGCCGGTCCACCAGACGCTTCAGGGCGCCATAGGCAGTGATACCAGAGCACATCAAAGTCGCCGCGACGTTGGTCGGTAGCGGGTCGTAGTCGAGCAGATACTTGGCGTCCGGTACCAGCACGTGGGTCGCGAAGCCACCGTCGATCGAGACGCCGAGAAAGCGGTTCTTGGCGCACAGGTTTTCGTCGCCGGCGAGGCAGTCACGGCATTTGCCGCAGCCGATCCAGGGAAACACCGCCTTCTTGGTGCCGATCAGCTCCTGCGGGGCATCGGGACCGACTTCGGCAACGACACCGGCGATCTCATGGCCCAGGGTGAACGGCAGCGTCATGCCGCGTGTGGTATCAAGCTTTTTGCCGCCGCCGAGATCGGCGTAGCCGTCCTGAATATGCAGGTCGGAGTGGCACAGGCCGCAGCGCTCGATCTTCACCAGCACTTCGCGCCCCTGCGGCTTCGGCGCATCGATGATGGTCTCACACAGCGGGGCGTCGAATTTCACCAGAGACTGGCGACGCATTTGCGTCATGTCGGGTTTCTCCCTTTCAGGCTTGTGTTCTTATCGCGCGACTATTGGCCAATTCGTTCGCCATGGCAACAAAACCGGAAACGGGCACGGTCTCGGCACGCCGCGCCGGATCGATCCCGGCGGCCGCTGTAAGCTGTGCCGGATCGATGCCAAGCGACTTGAGGCTCTGACGCAGCATCTTGCGGCGTTGACCGAATGCGGCGGCCGCGACTTGCTCAAGCGCTGCGCGATCGCACGGCTCCGGTTGCTGACGAGGCACCAGGCGCACCACCGAGGATGTCACCTTCGGCGGCGGCACAAAGGCGGACGGCGAAATATCGAACAGCATCTGCGTCTCGGCGCGCCAGTTCGCCAGCACCGCAAGCCGGCCATAGGCGTCGTCGTCGTGATGCGCGACGATGCGCTGCGCCACTTCGCGCTGAAACATCAGCACCATCATCTCGTACCACGGCGGCCATGGCTCGGCGCAGAGCCAGCCGATCAGCAACGGGGTGGCGATGTTGTAGGGCAGGTTGGCGACGATCCGGGCGCGATCACCGTTCAGCAGCGGGCGCGGATCGAACTCCATGGCGTCGCCGCTGATGATCTGGAGGCGGCCAGGATAGTGCGCCGCGATTTCCTCCAGCGCGCCGAGTGCGCGCTCATCTCGCTCAATCGCGATGACACGCTTGGCGCCGGTCGCCAGCAGGGCGCGGGTGAGACCACCCGGACCGGGCCCGATCTCGACCACCGTGACACCCTCGAGCGGGCCGGCTGCTCGTGCAATGCGCGCCGTCAGATTGAGATCGAGCAGGAAGTTCTGGCCGAGCGATTTCCGCGCAGCGAGATCATGCCGCCGGATCACCTCGCGCAGCGGCGGCAAATCGTCGATCGCGCTCATGCGGTCTTGGCCGATGCCATTTGTGCGGCGAGCTTCAAGGCCGCGATCAGACTCGAGGGATTGGCGCGGCCGCTGCCGGCAATGTCGAACGCCGTGCCGTGATCAGGTGACGTCCGGATAAAGGGAAGACCAAGGGTGACGTTGACACCTTCATCAAACGCAATGGTCTTGATCGGGATCAGCGCCTGATCGTGATACATGCAGATCGCGCAGTCATAGGTCTTGCGTGCGGCCGCATGAAACATCGTATCGGCCGGCAGCGGTCCCCGCGCATTGATGCCTTCGCCCCGCAGCATCTCGACCGCAGGTGCCACCACGGCGCGGTCCTCATGCCCCAGCGCACCGTCTTCGCCGGCATGGGGATTGAGGCCGGCGAGGGCCAATCGGGGCTGCTTGATCCCCATACGCTCGCGCAGATCTTTGACGACGATCCGCGCGGTCGACACGATCAAATCGGTGGTGAGTTGAGTGATCGCGTCGCGCAGCGAGACATGGATCGTCACCGGTACGACCGCGAGAGTAGGGCACCACAGCATCATCACCGGCTGCGGCACGATGCCGTCTCGCTTGGCGAGTTCGGCCAGAAACTCGGTATGGCCGGGATGGCGGAAACCGGCTTGGTACAGCACGCTCTTGGCAATCGGGTTGGTCACGACAGCGGCTGCGCGGCCGCTCTGGACGTCTGCCACGGCGTGCTCAATCGACGCGATTGCGGCCGGCGCGCTCGTCTCGTTCGGCTGGCCAGGCTGCGCGGTTGCGGTTTGTCCCGTGGAGACGATCGGAAGGGCGGTGGCAAACGCAGCCGCGGCGTCTTCGGCTTTGACCTCGGCGAGTGGAACGTCGAGGCCAAGCAGCGTGGCGCGGCGGGACAGACAGCCGGCATCACCAAGCAGGTAGAACGGCGGCAGTCCGTGTTGCTCGCGCTGCAGCCAGGCTGCCAGAGCGATGTCGGGGCCGATCCCTGCAGGCTCGCCGAGTGTCAGCGCCAGTGGTTTTGCCATTCCGGTCATGATCGACTCCGAGGCGCGGACCGCCGGCACTTGTGTCGCAAGGAAGCTCGCTGCAACGTCTCAGCGATACTCGATCATCGCGGCTTTGCGGACTTCCTGCAGATACTCTTTAGACTTCGCCTGGAACTTCTCGCCGAACAGCTTCTCACGGATTTCGCGCTTGCGCGGCGTGTCGGCTGTCGACTGCTTGCGCTCACACAGGGCCACCATCTCGATGCCCTGCTTGGTGGCTTCGGGCGGGGTGAGGTGGCCCACCGGCGTCTTGTCGAGGATATCGCGGAGGGCCGGCGGCAGATCGGCGGAGGTCTTCATCACGATGCCGCGGATCGCCGCATTCGGCATCGCTTTGAAGACGCGATCCGCCTCGGCGCAGCTCGAGATGCGGCCGCGAAGCTGCTCCGCTTCCTTGCGGCGGGATTCCAGTGACTCCGAACCCGAGCCGCGCGAAACGATCATCACCACGGGCCGGAGTTGATACTCGAAACTTTCGACGGCTTTGGAGTCGTCTCCGCCCTTGAGCTGGGCCTGAACTTCACGCTCGCTGACCTGGAGACTGTCCTTGAAGCGGCCACGCACCAGGCTCGCCCAGACCATCTCGGCCCTGATCCGCGACTTCAACGTATCCGGCCGAATGCCTTGAGCGGCCAGCATATTCGTCATCTGCGCGGTGCTCATCCGCATCCGCGACGCCATCGTGGAGAAAGAGGAGTCGATGTCGGAATCGCTGGGATTGACGCCGTACTTCTTGGCTTCCTTGATCTTGACCTTCTCGTCGATCAGATCCTCGAGAACCTGCTGCCGGCTGTCCGCTTTGTGCGACATCCGGTTCAGCTTCGAGCGCTGATCGATGTCGAAATTGGTGATCGGTTCGCCATTGACCATCACCACGACCGACTGCGCCTGGCCCTGCGTCGTTCCAAGACCCAGCGTCGCCGCCGCACAGCACAGCGCCAAGCCAATGATGCGAAGGGAAAGCTTGCTCGTCATGGGTCGCGTTTACCTCACAGCCGATCGGGTTCTGGGTGGTGGCGAGCCGGAAAACGTTCAGGCCCGCGCGGCGCGCGCTATTGGCCGAACATGCCGCTCGCTGCGCCAGACACACTCTGCTGCATCGCAAACATGCCGATGGTGCGGAGTCCGATCTGCACCATGACCGAGTGGTTGAGCGTCGGCGTCGTTCCGTAGTTGGCGTAGGAATAGCCGGTAACGTAGTTCAGCGCCAACACGAAGCAGTCGTCCACGTAACCGGCGCCGACGATGTATTGGTTGATCTTGTTGGCTTCAAGATCCCAGCGGGCGCCGCCCGAGACCACCCAATTGGATGCGATCTTGAGCGTTCCGGTTCCGAGAATGCCCTGACGACGTGTCAGGAAGCCGAGATCGGGCTGGGCGGCGTAGTTGCCGTAGATCATGCTCACCGACCAGCGATTGAAGCTGGCGCTGGCCTCGGCTTCGAACCGCTCGACGTTGAACGTCGCTTCGTTGAAGCGTGCGCGGGTCGTGAACTTGTAGGTCGAGTTCGGCGAGTACGACACCCGGCCGACATAGTCCGACTTCGGCTTAGCCAGACCGGAGTCGAGGCCGGTGTTGGTGGCGTCCGCCACCGCGAACGAGTTCAGGCCGAACAGCTGATAGGACTGGCCGAACAGCACGTTGACCGAGCCGCCCTGATCGAACTGCGTGGTTGCCTGGACGCCGACATTGGCGCGGCCGCCGCCTTCGACGCGGTCGTAGCCGGAGAACTTGTCGACGCTGAACAGATTGCTGGCGTCGAACACCATGGTCTGTGCGTCTTCGTTCGGCAGCTTGCCGGCGTAGGACTCGTTCGGGCGGATGATCACCTGCGCGATCGGCTCGATCGTGGTGGTGCCCCACGGCTGAACGTTGATGAACGGGTAGCGATATTCCAGGCCGACGGTCGGCATCAGCCGCATCGCCTGCGTGTCGCCCGGCAGCAGATAGTTCGATACGCCGGGCTGATTCGAAATTGAAGCGTCGATCGCGTCGGCGCGCAGCGAGGCGAACGGGGTCCAGATCTGGCCGTAGGGGTCGGTGAACGACCGCCGCCAGTCGGCCTGCGCGGTCAACCGGGTGTAGGTGCCGGGGACGCCGCGCAGCAGGCAGCTCGACGGCAGCCGCGCCGCCGGATCAGCCGACGTGTTGAGGCAGAGCCCCGTGGTGTTGGCGATGGTGGTGACCGGATCGAACTGCGCCGTCTGGCGGCTCAGGCTGGTCAGATTGGTCTTGTAGCTGAACTCGCCGCCGAAGATGTTCTGATCGAGCGTCTTCGAATAGTCGAGCACCGGGTGCACGACCGGAATCTGGCCCTGAATATCCGCAGCGGCCCAGCCGAGATAGTGGATCGCGCGAATGTCGAAATACGACCGGTTGCCGACGCCAGTCAGATAGATCTGCGACGTCGCCTCGGTCGATTGATTGAGGAACGTGCCCCAGCTGTCGCGATATTGCGCCAGCCGATAGTCCAGGAAGAACGCGCGATCGGACATCAGCACGCCTTCCCAGCCCCACACCCATTTGTCGTTGAGTGCGAACTGGCCTTTGGTATCGACGGCGCCGCGGAGGTCGCGGTTGCCGGGCGTATTCGCTCCGAAAGCGGCGGGATCGGACTGGTTGATGCCGTAGGCGCGGACCTCGTAGGCACCGTCCAGCAGCCGCTGCCGGAACTCGCCCTGCATCAACACGCCTTGCTTGGTGGTGATGCGCGGGGTGATCGTGACGTCATAGTCGGGGGCGAGCGCCCAATAGAACGGGATCTCGAAGCCCGAGCCGAACGTCGTGTTGCTCGTGTAGGCCGGCATCAGGAAGCCGGTCTTGCGCGCGACCGTCGGATCCGGGGTCGACAGATACGGCATGTAGGCGAGCGGGACGCCGAAGAACTCGATCCGAGCATCTTCGAAGTACAGCATCTTGTCGGTCTGGTCGTGGATGATCCGTGCACCCTTGACCTGCCACAGCGGCGGTTTTTTCGGATCGTCCTTACAGGGCGCGCACGCGGTGTACACGCCGTTCTGGAACACGTTGTAATTGCCGCCGGTGCGGTCCGCGCGCGACGCCGCGATGCGGGTGTCCTGCGCCGTATCGACCCGCAGCGAGTCGACGAAGCCGTCGCGATAGTCGTCCGACAGATCGAGGAAATTGGCGTAGGTGATCTTGCCGTCCGCATCGGTCATGCGGACGTTGCCCTCGGCGCGCAGCCGCTTGGTGTCCTGGTCGTAGACCAGCCGATCAGCCTCGACGGTGGTGCCGTTGTAATACATCTGCACGTTGCCGACCGCAGCGACGCGCTTGTTATTGTAGTCGTAATTGACCTCGCTGGCCTGAACCAGCATCTGGCCGTTGTTGGCGGCCGGCGGCGGAGGCGGCTTCGGCCGGGCAGGGCGCGGATTGTAGGTGTAGCCCTGAGCGGAGGCGGAATCGATCACGACCGCCTGCATCCCGCCCGCGAGCGCGAGCACGGCAAACGGCGTCAGCAATACAGCCGTCACCACACGCTCGCGGCGCACCTTGGTGCGCCGACGCTTGGTCGACAGCTTTCCATGGAGGGCGGCCATCGCAGCCACTATCCGTCCTCCTGATAGAGCAAGGCTAGAAATCCAGCGAGACCGCCCACGCACACGGGCAACCACGCTGCAGCAAGCGGATGCATCAGTTCAGCCTTACTCAAATCCTCGGTCACTTTCGACAGGATATAGAGCAGAAAGCCTGCGGCCACGCCACTCAAAACCATCTTTTGCACGCCGCCGAAACGGAAGAATCGCAAGCTCACAGAAGCAGCTAGCATGACCATCGCGGCCAGCAAAAACGGCTTTGCCAGCAGCTTGTGATACTGCAGACGATAGCCAGCGGTCGCAAAACCGGAGTTTTCCGACGACTTGATGTAGGTCGGAAGTTGCCAAAAAGACACACTTTCCGGCGTGGCAAAACTGTTGCGGACCTGCGCGAGTGTGAGTGACGTCGGCAACTCAAGGGTGTCTTGATCTACCGGGGCACCGTTCATTGTATAACGGCGTACATTTTTCAGCAGCCAATGCCCCGGTTCGAGCACCGCCTCCCGCGCCTCGATTCGGTCCTTGAACTGGAAGTCGGGTTCGAATCGAAACACCGTGATGCCGGTGAGGACCGCGCCTTGCTGCTGGCTGCGTGCGGCGTTGATGATCGCCTGTCCGTCAGGGCTGACCTGGTTCATCCAAAAGCCGTTGGCATCCTGCAGCCCGCCGGTGTTCTCGCCGAACATTTCGGCTTCCATCTGCTTGGCGCGCTCCTGCATGTGCGCGGACAGCGGATTGAATACGGTGGTGGCAATGATCCCGATCGCGATCGCGCTCCACAGGGCGGGCGAGATGAATTCCCAGGCCGAAAGCCCGGCAGCGCGGGCCACCACCAGTTCAAGGCTGCGCGACAACGCCAGGTAGCAGGTCATGCCGCCGATCAGGATGCAGAACGGCAGCAGCCGTTCGAGCAATTGCGGTACGCGGCAGAATGAGGCCTGCGCGACATAAAAAGCCGAGACGGCGAGGCCGCCGGCACGGCGCAGCAGGTCGACATAGTCGACGAACACCAGCAACACGAACAGCCCGAAGAACACCCCGAGCGAGGCGATCACGAACCGGCGGGCGAAGTAGCGTCCGAGGGTGTTGACGACCATCATGCGCCCCGCGTTACGCCGGCACCGGTCGCCGGATCAACCGGGCGATCGACGCATTGAAGGCGTTCAGGGCTTCAGTCACACGCGCCGGCGGTTCGATCACGACGTTGCGGTTGATCAGCCACAGGCACGTCCCGGTGGCGACGAACAGCAGCAGATACTGCAGGCCGGCCACGTAAGGCGTCTTGTTGGCGATCACCGACAACGCGAACCCGGCGAGTCGCACCACGAAAGCGACCAGCACCGCGCCGGCCATCGAGAAGTTGCGGCTCTGTCGGGTGGTCCGGGCCAGGCCGAGAAACGCGAAGGCGACCGCGGCGAAGAAGAACGGATAGATCGGCGCCAGCAACCGATCATGCATTTCCGAGCGGAATTCGGTCGGCAGCCGCGCCAGCAGCGGATCGTTTTCCGCCGGCCACAACAGCTCCCACAGATAGCGTTCGCGAATGCCATAGGCGACGTCGCGGGCACGCGAGAACTTCGACATGTCGAAGGCGTAGCGGCTGAACGCCACCAACGCGGGCTCTTCCTTGCCGGTCTGGAAACGCTCGAGGTGGCCGTCTTCCAGCACCAGGAACGAGCCCTTGTCGTTTTTCACGACGGTGCCGTGGTCGGCGATGATGCTGATGCGCTCGTTGGGCGCGCGGGCGTCGTCGATGAACACGCCGACCAGCAGGCCGCCCGGTTGACGCTCGCGGACCCGGATCGTCAGTCCCTGTTCGAGCTGCGCGAACCGGCCGGGCTGCAGCACGTTGGCGAGCACGTCGGCGGTAATCTCGCTGTCCCACCGCGCGATCCGGCGAAGCCCATCGGGCGCGATATAGGCACCGATGATGATCACGAGCGCCGCCACTACCATGGTGGCGTAGAAGAACGGCCGGAACAGCCGAATCGGCGACAGGCCGGCGGCGTTCATCACGATGATTTCTGAATCGGTTGCCAGCCGGTTGAGGGTGTGGGCCACCGCGATCATCAGCGCGATCGGGGCGATCACCAGCACCAGCACCGGAACGGCGAGGCCGGTCAGCCCGAGAAAGGTGATGATGGTCTGGCCCTGGCTGGTCATCAAATCGATGCCGCGCAGCGCCTGGGTGATCCAGATCACACCCGTGAGGCTGCCCATCACGACCGCGAACGACACCAGCGTCGTGCGGAAGATATAGCGGTCGATGGAGCCCATCGCTCAGTACGATCCCCTCGAATCCGGATTCTATGGCCGCCCGGATTCATGATGAATCCTCCCCAGGGCGGAAAGCCCGGCCTTGTCCCAGGTTGCCATTACCATCTGTCTGATCTGTCAACAAAATGGCCGGGACGCGGCGCACTGGGGATATGGTTAATGGTGCGCGACCGGCTCCCGAAGACCACAGATTCCTGTTCCGTGCAATGTAAAGACAGGGGCAGTAGCACCATCGACGGTGACCTCGCCACCGATCCGCCGACGGAGCGCCGCGCAATCCACTTTCCCGTGAAAGCTGCGCAGCTTAACGATGTCGTCTTGACTTGACGCCTCAACGCTCCAAAACAACGGCTTTGGACCCGCGCCTGCCGGATCGTTTCCGCCGACAGCCTGTTTTTGGAGGAATGCCAATGCCCGACGCCGTCAAGGTCGGTTTCGTCCCGTTTTCTACGCCCGCGCGCGGCACGCTGATCGTGTTCTGCGACGACGGTCTGAAGTTCGGCGCGACGGCGACCAAGGCCTTGGGCGCAGCGGTCGCCACCGTCAAGCGCGCGGCTGCCACCGCGCAGTTCAAGGGCAAGTCCGGTTCCGCCCTGGACCTGTTGGCACCTGAGGGCCTGAAGGTCGGCCGCCTGATCGTTGTTGGCGCCGGCAAGGTCGCGTCGATCAACGATTACGATCTGCTCAAGCTCGGCGGCGCCGTTGCCGGCAAGATCGGTGCGGGCGATACCGCCGTGACGGTGATTGCCGATCTGCCGACCGGCGCGATGAAGCCCGAGCAGGCGGCTGCGATCGCCTCCGGCATCCGGCTGCGGGCCTATAAGTTCGATCGCTACAAGACCAAGAAGAAGGACGACGAGACCGGCGCGGCGAATGCCAGCGTCACGCTCGCGGTGGCCGATCCGGCGGCGGCCAAGAAGGCGTTCACGCCCGACAGTCATGTCGTCGACGGCGTCATCCTGGCGCGCGAGCTCGTCAACGAGCCGCCGAACGTGCTGTATCCGGAAGAATTCGCCAAGCGGGCCGCTCAGCTCAAGAAGCTCGGCGTCGAGGTCCAGATCCTCGACGTCAAGGCGATGACCCAGCTGAAGATGTGCGCGCTGCTCGGCGTGTCGCAGGGCTCGGCACATCCGGGCCGCACCGTGATCATGCGCTGGAACGGCGGCAAGAAGGGCGAGCAGCCGCTCGCCTTCGTCGGCAAGGGCGTGTGCTTCGACACCGGCGGCATCTCGATCAAGCCGTCGGCCAGTATGGAAGATATGAAGGGTGACATGGGCGGCGCGGCCTGCGTCGTCGGCCTGATGCACGCGCTCGCGGCCCGCAAGGCCAAGGTCAATGCGGTCGGCGCGATCGGCCTGGTCGAGAACATGCCGGACGGCAACGCGCAGCGGCCGGGCGACATCGTCACCTCGATGTCGGGCCAGACCATCGAGATCATCAACACCGACGCCGAGGGCCGCTTGGTGCTGGCCGACGTGCTTTGGTACGTGGCGCAGAAGCACAAGCCGAAGTTCATGGTCGATCTGGCGACGCTGACCGGCGCCATCATGGTGGCGCTCGGCACCGAATATGCCGGCCTGTTCTCCAACAACGATCAGCTCGCGGAGCGGCTGACCGCGGTGGGTCAGTCCACCGGCGAGAAGGTTTGGCGGATGCCGCTCGGCCCGGAATACGACAAGCAGATCGATTCCCAGTTCGCCGACATGAAGAACACCGGGTCGCGCAACGGCGGTTCGATCACCGCGGCGCAGTTCCTGCAGCGCTTCGTCGACGGCACGCCGTGGGCGCATCTCGACATCGCCGGCACCGCGATGGCCTCGCCGAAGAACGAGATCAATCAGAGCTGGGGCTCTGGCTACGGCGTCCGTCTGCTCAATCAGCTCGTGGCGGAGTACTACGAAGCCAAGAAGTAATCGGCGCGATGACCGAAGTGCTGTTCTATCACCTCCAAGGCAGGACCGTCGAACAGGTGCTGCCGCCGCTGCTCGAGAAATCACTCGCGCGCGGCTGGCGGGTGGTGGTGCAGTCGACATCCGAGGAGCGGGCCGACGCGCTCGACTCGCATCTTTGGACCTATCGCGACGACTCGTTTCTGCCGCACGCCACCTGGCGTGTGGCAGACGCCGCGCATCAGCCGATCCTGCTGACGACGGGCGAGGGCAATCCGAATGGAGCCAAGGTCCGGTTCCTCGTCGACAACGCGGCGCTGCCCGAGGATTCGGGCAGCTACGAACGGATGGTGCTGCTGTTCAACGGCGATGACGACGAGGCGGTGGCAATGGCCCGCGACGCCTGGAAGCAGTGCAAAGCGAAGGCTTTTGAGGTGACGTACTGGCAGGCCGACGAGGCCGGTCGCTGGCAGCGGCGGGACTAGGCGGACCAGACCAGGCAACAGGCTGTGGATGCTGAAGGCGACCGCAGGGCTACGGCAAGGCCGTCACGGTGGTGCCGTAAATCGGTGATTGGACAAGTGCTTAAGATCTCTATAGGGGCGCGATCGATCGTGTATCAGAAGTTTTCCGTGCGGCCGCTGTTCATCACGCTGGCGCTGACCACGCCCTTGCTTGCGGGCTGTTCCGGCACACCTGAATTCCTGTCACGCGATGCCGAGTGGTTCTCGAAGCCGGGCCGGGTGTTCATCAAGAACATCTCGATCGAAACCCCGCCGCTGACGCCGGACAAGCCGGTGACCCCGGAAGACCTAATCAGCGCGGACGGCCGCTGCCCTGGCATGGGGCCGGCGCCGGGCGATCCCAACGCGCCGCAGGACGGGCAGGCCGCTCCAATGACGGCGGGCGGCACCGTCGCGCTCGGCCACACCGAATGCGACGTCGCGCGCGGCCTCGGTGCGCCGGACCATGTCAGCCTGTCGAACAATGAGCGCGGCGACCGTCTCGCGGTCCTGACCTACAACCGCGGGGCGCGTGCCGGCATCTACACCTTCACGGCGGGCCGGCTCAGCGCGATTGAGCGTGCACCGGACGCTGTCCAGGAACGCAAGCCGCCGCGCGCGAAGAAGCGAAGCACGCGCTCGGCGCAGTAGCGCTCAGCTTTGCGCGGCGTCCTGCGCCGCGCTCGCTTCCAGCCACTTCTCTTCAGCAGCTTGCAAGGCCGCCTGCGCGTTGGCCCGTGCGGTGCTGAGCTGAGCAGCCTGTTTCGGATCGCGGGTGAAAAGCTCCGGGATCGCCAGCGCCGCATCGATCTTCTCGATGATCGCGGTGATCCGGTCGATCTCGGTTTCGGCGTCGGCGATCTGTTGCTTCAGCGAAACCGTCTTCTTGGGGCGCGGTGTCGACGCCTTGGCGGCGCTGTCATCGGCTTTGCGTTCCTTGGTCTCTGACGACGTCGTTCGGGCGCCACGGGACGACAGCACGGCCCGGCGATAATCGTCGAGATCGCCGTCGAACGGTTTCACCTTGTGCTCGGCCACCACCCACAATCGATCGGCGCAGGCGTCGATCAGATAGCGGTCGTGCGACACCATGATCACCGCGCCGGGAAAGTCGTTGATCGCCTCCGCCAGCGCCGCGCGGCTATCGATGTCGAGATGGTTGGTCGGCTCGTCGAGGATGATCATGTTCGGGCCGTAGAAGGTCGCGAGCCCGAGCAGCAGGCGCGCCTTCTCGCCGCCCGACAGGCTCTTGACCAGGGTATCGGCCGCCTTGCCGGAGAAGCCCATGGCGCCGGCACGCGCCCTGATCTTGCTCTCCGGCGCATCCGGCATCAGCCTGCGGACGTGGTCATAGGTCGAGCCGTCCTCGTTCAGCTCATCGAGTTGATGCTGGGCGAAGTACGCGATCGACAGCTTGTCCGCCCGCGTCACGGATCCCGAGAACGGCGCCAACCGGTTCGCCAGCAGCTTCACCAGGGTCGACTTGCCGTTGCCGTTGGAGCCGAGCAGCGCGATGCGATCGTCCGGATCGATCCGCAGCGTGACGTGGCGCAGCACGGGATGTTTCGGGTCGTAGCCGACCGCCACATTGTCGACCGCGATGATCGGCGGCGACAACGTTTTCTCAGGGGCAGGGAAGTTGATCTCTGGAGTGTCGTCCGCCACCAGCGGCGCGATCGGCTTCATCTTCTCCAGCATCTTGACGCGCGATTGCGCCTGCCGCGCCTTGGTGGCCTTGGCCTTGAAGCGGTCGACGAAGTCCTGCAGATGCTTGCGCCGCGCTTCGTCACGCTTGGCGTTCTTGGCGTCGAGCGCCAGCTTGTTGGCGCGGAAGTCCGCGTAGGCCGAGTAACTGCCACGGAAATGGACCAGCCGGCCGCGGTCGAGATGCAGGATCTCGTTGACCGATGTATCGAGCAAGTCGCGATCGTGGCTGATCACGATCACGGTGCGTGGATAGTTGGCGAGATGATCTTCCAGCCACATCGTGCCTTCGAGGTCGAGATAGTTGGTCGGCTCGTCGAGCAGCAACAGGTCGGGCGCAGCGAACAGCGTCGCGGCCAGCGCCACGCGCATCCGCCAGCCGCCGGAGAATTCCGAGCACGAGCGTGCCTGGTCGGCGGCGGAGAAGCCGAGGCCGCTGAGAATGGCGCTCGCCCGCGCCGGCGCGGAGTGCGCGTCGATGTCGACCAGGCGGGTCTGAATGTCGGCGATGCGGTGCGGGTCCTGGGCGGTTTCGGCCTCATGCAGCAGCGCGGCGCGCTCGATGTCGGCGGCCAGCACCACCTCCAGCAGCGTCTCGGGCCCGTTCGGGGCCTCCTGGGCGAGGCTGCCGATCCGCCACCGCGGCGGCAGGGTGATCCGGCCGGTCTCGGTTGCAAGCTCGCCGCGGATCGCGCGAAACAGGGTGGATTTACCGGCGCCGTTGCGGCCGATGAAGCCGACGCGAGCGCCGGGGGCGATCTGGACCGAACTTTGGTCGATCAACAGCCGTCCGGCGAGCCGGATCGAAATGTCGGTAAGCGTGAGCATGGCGCGTTTTGGCCGGGTCGGGCCGCAAAGGCAACCGGATCGAGCAGATCAGCGCCGGATGAATCGCCACCCGCAGCTTGCCCGCGCGCGGCGGCGCCGATATAAGCCCGGCAACTCCTCCCGCCCTTAGCTTTCAAGGACATTCCATGGCGATCGAACGGACTTTCTCGATTCTCAAGCCCGATGCGACCGAGCGCAACATCACCGGCGCGATCAACGCGCTGATCGAAAAGGCCGGTCTGCGGATCGTCGCCCAGAAGCGCATCCGCATGACCCGCGACCAGGCCGAGACCTTCTACGCCGTGCACAAGGAACGCCCGTTCTTCGGCGAACTGGTCGACTTCATGATCTCCGGCCCGGTGGTGGTTCAGGTGCTCGAAGGCGAGGGCGCGATCGCCAAGTACCGCGACGTGATGGGCGCGACCGATCCGTCGAAGGCGGCTGACGGCACCATCCGCAAGCTGCACGCCAAGTCGATCGGCGAGAACTCGGTGCACGGTTCGGACGCGGCGGAAACCGCCAAGATCGAGATCGCTCAGTTCTTCTCCGGCAACGAAATCGTCGGATAAGCATTACCCGTCGGACGTCCCCGGCCGCTGATCTTCGGCGGCCGCGGGATGCCGGCGCAGTCGGGGAAAGATCGTGGACTGGGTGCTGCACGTCTTTGACCCCGCGACCTTCTGGTCGATCGTCGCCCAATTCAAGAGCGGCGTGCAGCAGCCCGAATTCTGGATTTCCGTCGGCAAGATCATCTGGATCAACGTGCTGTTGTCTGGCGACAACGCGCTGGTGATCGCGCTCGCGTGCCGCGGGCTGAAGCCGAACCATCGATTGTGGGGCATGGTGCTCGGCGCGGGCGCAGCCGTCCTGCTACGCATCGTCTTCACCGGAATCGTCGCCACGCTGATGGAGTGGCCGTATCTGAAGTTGGTCGGCGGCCTGGCGCTGCTGGTGATCGCCGCCAAGCTGGTGGTCCCCGAGAACGAAGACGAAGACAGCGTCAAAGCGGCCTCGCATCTGTTGCATGCCGTTCAGATCGTTGTCGTTGCCGACATCATCATGAGTCTCGACAACGTCATCGCGGTGGCGGCTGCCGCGGATGGCAGCGTGCCGCTGCTGATCCTTGGGCTCGCAATCAGCGTTCCGCTGATCGTGGCGGGCGCGGCACTGATCCTGATGGTGCTGGAGAAACTGCCGATTCTGGTGTGGGCCGGTGCTGCGCTGCTCGGCTGGATCGCCGGGCAGGTGATTGCCACCGATCCGGTCGTGCTGCCTTTGGTGCACAAGCTCGATGCGCCGATCGGCGGTCAGCTCGACGCGCTGTTCGCAATGGTTGGGATGTACACGCACCTCGCCGGCAACGGCGGCGTCGGCGAGCACTTGTTCGCCGTGGTCGGCGCCATCGTGGTGCTGATCGCGGGATCGATCTGGCGAAGCCGGCAATCGGTCGAGCAGGGCGCCTAACCGCAGCTTGCCGCTACCGCGCCGGACAACAAAAAAGCGAGCCGGGCGGCTCGCTTTTTCCATGAATCTGAAAGTCGGCTGGTCTCAGGCAGTTCCGGCGACTAAGCCGTGGTGGCTGTGATCGGCCCCATCGTGACCGCAGCACTCAACGGTGCGGGTGCGATCATAGGCTTCGCGCACAATGTGGTAGCAATCGCAGGTGCGGCTTTCCAGCGCCTGGCGATCCACGATCCGCACCGCGCCGCGGCGCTTCTCCACCACACCTTCAGCCTCGAGCTGCAGCAGCGCGTTGGTGATGCTCGCACGGCGAACGCCCATGCTGGAGGCGAGCAGTTCGTGCGTGATGTACAGCACGTCGCTTTGAATGCGATCGTTCGCCAGCAGCAGCCAGCGTGCGAGACGCTGATTGATTTCGTGCTTGGCGGCACAGAGCACGCTCTGTGTATTCTGGGCGATCAGAGCCGGCACGTATCGCAGCATCTCTTCGCGGATCTGCGGCCGGTCGGCCATCAGCCGTGCCAGATCTTCGGCCTCGACCCTCAGGGCAGTTCCCGGCATGCACACGACCGAGCGCTGCGACGCGACATCGGCTCCCAGCACTAGCGGAACCCCGACGTAGCCGAAATAGCCGACCATGGCCGTTTCAACGAAGTCGGTGCGGGTTCCAGAGAGGTGCGACACCAGGCCGTCCTCGATGAAGTGCACGCATTCGACGCGTCGGTTGGCCTCCTGCAGTACAGCGCGACCGCGAAACTCGACCGGCCGGAGCAATGGTTTAAGCGCTTCGAAATCGTCCGGTGCGAGCTGCGCCAGAATTCGATTTCTCACCGCAGGAGAGCTAGCTTGAAGATCGTTCGCCAAAATATCAACGGCTCCTTGGTGATGGATGGATGTCCGTGGAACCGGCTACGCCGATTCAGAAGGGAGCTTACCGGACAGAGGCGGGGGTGGCCACGTCTCGCAGGTGTCCAATATTGTCGCATCCTCGCCGCAGTGACGACGCAGTTCTGCAGTGCAGCAAACAGCAGCGCTGATCAGATGCGCGAAATTGAGTCAGTGCGAGTGAAACAGGCAGCAGCGGTGGAGCGGACGAACTACGCGTGCTGCAGATTGCAGCGTGCGCTGCATCGGAACTGATCAGTTACGCTACGTACTACACGAGATCAGAACGGTGCGTTGCGCGACACTTGCTATACCACAAATTTCGTGTTGCAATTGACCCGCAATCGGATCTGGCCCCTTCGGCTTTATGTTTAGCGACTGGGAAATCGATATCGCATTGGGTTCGCCGTTTGTGGCGTGGCACGCGGGCAGCGTGCCGCGTCTTTTTTGTATCTAGATCGGGAGGCAGGCGATGCAAAAGGGCACCGTCAAATGGTTCAACCCCACAAAAGGGTATGGCTTCATCCGTCCGACCACGGGCGATAAGGACGTTTTCGTCCATATTTCGGCGGTCGAGCGCGCTGGGCTGAGCACGCTCAACGAGAACCAGGCGATCGAGTACGATCTGGTCGAAAATCGCGGTCGTACCTCGGCGGAGAACCTGAAGATCTCCTAATTCAAGGCCGAAGGTTCGTCGGACTGCCCCCGGTCGAAAGCCGGGGGAATTTCGTGCTGCCGCTCAGCTGGCCGCGGGCACGATCAGCGTTCGCTCAGCTGCGCTTTGCGTGGCGGACCGGCAGAGATCGCCGTCGAACCGGAGCAGGCCGGCAGCGAGCAGCCGTAGCGCCTCTGGGTAGATGCGATGCTCGACCGCGAGCACGCGCGCGGCCAGCGTGTCGGGCGTGTCGTCGTCCTGCACCGGCACCGCGCCCTGGACGATGATCGGGCCTGCGTCGGTGTCCGGCGTGACGAAGTGCACGGTGGCGCCGGAGATCTTGACGCCGGCGCGCAATGCCTGGCCATGCGGATCGAGGCCGGGAAACGACGGCAGCAGCGACGGGTGGATGTTCAGCATCCGGCCGTACCAGCGCTGCGCGAACTCGGCCGTAAACAGCCGCATGAAGCCGCCGAGGCAGATCAGCTCGATGCCGCGCGTGTCGAGTTCGGCCTGCAGCTTGGCTTCGAACCCGGCGCGATCTTTGCCGAACGGCTTGCTTTCGATCACCACGGTGGCGATGCCGCTGCGTTCGGCGATCGCAAGACCGCCTGCCGTCGCTACGTTGGAAATCACCACAGCGATCTCGGCCGGAAACCCGTCCTCAGCCGCGGCTTCGATCAGCGCGGCCATGTTGGAGCCGCGCCCGGAAATCAGGATAGCAACGCGAGGCTTCATCGGCGCGCTCACCAGGCGAGGTCGAGGTGGCCATCATAGACCACACGCTGTTCGCCCTTGGCGGCAATGACCTGACCGAGCAGGTGCACGCTCTCGCCGCTGGCGGTGAGGCTCTCAGTGACCTGATCGACGGCGTCGGCCTTGACGATCATGACCATGCCGATGCCGCAGTTGAAGGTGCGCAGCAGTTCGAGCTCGGCGATCTCGCCTTGTTCGGCGAGCCACTTGAACACCGGCAGCACCGGGATCCGCGGCAGGTCGATGCCGACGCCGAGATGCTTCGGCAGCACGCGCGGGATGTTCTCGGTGAAGCCGCCGCCGGTGATGTGCGCGAGGCCTTTGATGGCGCCGGTGTCGCGGATCGCCTGCAGGCAGGACTTCACATAGAGCTTGGTCGGCGCCAGCAGCGCACCGCCGAGCGTCATCACCGGCGAGAACGGCGCCGGCGCGTCATAGGGCAGGCCGGATTTCTCGACGATCTTGCGGACCAGCGAGAAGCCGTTGGAGTGCACGCCGGAGGAGGCCAGCCCGATCACCGCATCGCCTTCGGCAATGTCCTTCGACGGCAGCAGCGTGCCGCGTTCGGCGGCGCCGACCGAGAAACCGGCGAGGTCGTAGTCGCCGTCCTTGTACAGGCCGGGCATTTCGGCGGTCTCGCCGCCGATCAGCGCGCAGCCGGACTCGCGGCAGGCTTCCGCCACGCCGGCGACGATCTCGGCGGCGGCCTCGGGATCGAGCTTGCCGCAGGCGAAGTAATCGAGAAAGAACAGCGGCTCGGCGCCTTGCACCACGAGGTCGTTGACCGACATCGCCACCAGGTCGATGCCGATGCCGGCGTGCAGCCCGGCGTCGATC
The DNA here is from genome assembly GCF_047501505.1 of Rhodopseudomonas sp. G2_2311. Classification (NCBI taxonomy): domain Bacteria; kingdom Pseudomonadati; phylum Pseudomonadota; class Alphaproteobacteria; order Hyphomicrobiales; family Nitrobacteraceae; genus Rhodopseudomonas; species Rhodopseudomonas sp. G2_2311. The sequence continues at coordinate 567,559 of NZ_JAZDRK010000001.1, read as the reverse complement.
GCCACCTTGATCTTGGTGCCGACGCCGTCGGTGGCGGCGACCAGCACCGGATCCTTGAAGCCGGCCGCCTTCAGATCGAACAGGCCGCCAAAGCCGCCGATCTCGGAATCCGCACCGGCCCGTGCGGTGGCGCGCACCATCGGCTTGATCAGATCGACGAGCCGGTTGCCCGCATCGATGTCGACGCCGGAGTCGGCGTAGGTGAGGCCGTGCTTCCGCTCGGTCATGCCCGGTTTTCCCAATTCAAGCTGTGCGGCACCCGGGCATCCGTCGCCAGGGCGGAGCCCGCCGTCGATTTCGCCGGCGCGACGACGCTAGACCTAAGTCCCGCTTGTCCGCGCCCAGCCGATGTTTTGGGGTGGTTACGTCGGATTCCGCCAGCGTGCAATGGCTCGCAAGGGGACCCAGCATGGTCTATGTAGAAAACCAGCCCGCTCAACCGTCGAAAGTCGAGGTTTTTCGGCGGATTTGGGCCGGAAGCCGGGAACGTTGCGTGAGCATTCCAAACATCATTACGCTTTGCCGCATCCTGTTGGTGCCGGTGATCGTCTGGGCGATCGCGTCCAATGAGATGGAAATCGCCTTCGCGGTGTTCGTGGTGGCCGGGGTCAGCGACGCGGTCGACGGGTTTCTGGCCAAGCGCTTCAACATGTCCAGCGAGCTCGGCGCGCTGCTCGATCCGCTCGCCGACAAGGCGCTGCTGGTCTCGATCTACGTCTCGCTCGGGATTTGGGGCGCGATCCCGCGCTGGCTGGTGATCCTGGTGGTGTCGCGGGACATCATGATCGTCGGTGCGGTGATGATCTCCTGGGTGTTCGGGCGGCCGATCCCGATGAAGCCGCTGATGGTGTCGAAGCTGAACACCGTTGCCCAGGTGTCGTTTGCCGCGCTGATCCTCGGCGCACTCGCCTTCGGCTTCGAACCGGCGCCTTACGACCTCTTTCTGATGGGCGCGGTGACCGTCTTGACCTTGCTTTCCGTCTCCCTCTATCTCGTCGAGTGGATGCGGCATATGAGCACGATCGAGCCAAGCCGTTGACCGCGTCGGCCGGCCGCGTTTTGGGCCGGCATGGAGCGCCCCGTGCCAGTTCGCGTTGAACCTCGACAATTAGCCCTCGACCTGCCGCATGCCGAAAGCCTGTCGCGCGAGGATTTCCTGGAAGGTTCAGCCAACACCGCGGCGCTGTCTCTGATCGAGAGCTGGCCGGACTGGCCCAACCGTATCATGATGCTGGTTGGCCCCGAGGGCAGCGGCAAGAGCCATCTGGCAGCGATCTGGGCCGAACTGGCTGGCGCACGGTCGACCGCGGCGCAGGCGCTGAATGCCGCGGCGGTGCCCGGCGCGCTGGCGACCGGCGCGGTGGTCGTGGAGGATCTCGTCCCCGGCAGCTTCGACGAGCGTGCGTTATTTCACCTAATGAATATGGCGCGGGAAGACGAGGCCTACGTGCTGTTCACAGGCCGGGTCGAGCCGGCAGCCTTGTCGATCGACCTGCGCGACCTGAAGTCGCGGCTGCGGGCCGTGCCGGTGGTGTCGTTACTGCCGCCCGACGATGCGCTGTTTCGCGCCCTGATCGTGAAGTTTTGCGCCGACCGCCAGATGTGCATCGACGCTGCGCTGGTCGGCTACCTCGCCAACCGGATCGACCGGTCATTCGTGGCCGCCCGCCAGGTGGTGGAAAAGCTCGACACCATGGCGCTGCGGCTCGGGCGTCCGGTGACCCGGGCGCTCGCCTCCGAAGTGCTGCGCGCCGACTAGCGCCCGCCCTGCGGCATATGGCGGGAAGGCGGGCCGCTTGACGGTTTCTGCGCCTCGTTTCTCAATGTCATGGAAACGTCATGCAGCGTCAGCATTGTCTCGCGGCGCCGCAGCCGCGGTGCGCCCCATCCTGGTCTGGATCAATTTCTCATGGACTCCGAGCAAGTGATTGCCATCGAAGAGAAAAAAGGCGAAGCCGAGCCGGCGTCGATGATTGCCGCCGGCCCCGAGCGATTCATCAATCGCGAGCTGTCATGGCTTCACTTCAACCGTCGGGTGCTCGAAGAATCGGTCAATCCGCACCACCCGGTGCTGGAGCGGGTGCGGTTTCTGTCGATTTCGGCCAACAACCTCGACGAATTCTTCATGGTCCGCGTCGCCGGTATCAAGGCGCAGATCCGCGAAGGCATCACCGAGCGCAGCCCGGACGGCCTGACGCCGTCCGAACAGCTCGCGCTGATCAACGAGGCGGTCTCCAAACTCGCCAGCGACCAGCAGTCGATCTGGCGGGAGCTGCGCGGCGTGCTCGCCGAATCCGGTATCCTGTTGCTGGACGGTAAGGACGTCACCAAGGCGGAGCGCGCCTGGATCGAGGATCACTTCCTCCACAACATCTTCCCGCTGCTCACGCCGCTGGCGATCGACCCGGCGCATCCGTTCCCGTTCATCCCGAGCCTCGGCTTCACCATCGGCCTGCAGCTGGCGCGGGTCTCCGACGGCAAGCCGATGAATGCGCTGATCCGGATGCCGGCGCGGATCGACCGTTTCATCCGTCTGCCCGGGAATGGGCGCGACCAGGCCGTCCGGGTGATGACGCTGGAGCAGGCGACCTCGCTGTTCATCGGGCGGCTGTTCCCCGGCTACCACGTCAAGGGGCAGGGCTCGTTCCGGATCATCCGCGACAGCGAACTGGAAATCGAGGAAGAGGCCGAGGATCTGGTGCGGCTGTTCGAGACCGCGCTGAAGCGGCGGCGGCGCGGGTCGGTGATCCGGATGGAGGTCGACTCCTCCATGCCGGAGGAGCTGCGCGTGTTCGTGCAGCGCGCGCTCACCGCGGCCGACGACGAGGTGTTCCTGGTCGACGGCGTGCTGGCGATGAACGAGCTGTCGCAGCTCACCCGGGTCGATCGTCCCGACCTCGAATTTGTGCCCTATGTGCCGCGGCATCCGGAGCGGGTGCGCGACCATGGCGGGGATATCTTCGCGGCGATCCGGCAGAAAGACCTGATCGTCCACCACCCGTATGAATCGTTCGACGTCGTCGTTCAGTTCCTGCAGCAGGCGGCGCGCGATCCCGACGTCGTCGCGATCAAGCAGACGCTGTACCGCACCTCGAACAACTCGCCGATCGTGCGCGCGCTCGCTGAAGCCGCCGAGGCCGGGAAGTCGGTTACGGCGCTTGTTGAGTTGAAGGCGCGGTTCGATGAGGAAGCCAATATCCGCTGGGCGCGCGACCTTGAGCGCGCCGGCGTGCAGGTGGTGTACGGCTTCCTGCAGCTCAAGACCCACGCCAAGCTGTCGCTGGTGGTGCGGCGCGAGGGTGGCAGCCTGACCACCTACATCCACACCGGCACCGGTAACTACCATCCGGTGACGGCGCGTATTTATACGGACTTGTCGTACTTCACCTCCGATCCGATCCTCGGCCGCGACGCTGCCCGGGTGTTCAACTACATCACCGGCTACGCCGAGCCGAGCGACATCGAGAAGATGGCGGTGTCGCCGATCACGCTGCGCAAGACCATGCTCGAGCACATTCGCGGCGAGACGACCTTTGCCCGCCACGGCAAGCCGGCCGCGATCTGGCTGAAGATGAATGCACTGGTCGACCCCGAGATCATCGACGCGCTGTACGAAGCCTCGCGCGCAGGGGTCTCGGTCGAACTGGTGGTCCGTGGCATCTGCTGCCTGCGGCCGGGCGTGCCGGGGCTGTCGGACAACATCCGGGTCAAGTCGATCATCGGCCGGTTCCTGGAGCACGGCCGTATCTATTGCTTCGGCAACGGCTACGGCCTGCCGAGTGCCAAGGCGGCGGTGTACATCTCCTCCGCCGACATGATGCCGCGCAATCTCGACCGCCGGGTCGAAGTGCTGTGCCCGATGCTCAACCCGACCGTGCATCAGCAGGTGCTGGAGCAGATCATGGTCGCCAACCTGAAAGATACCGAGCAAAGCTGGCGGTTGTTGCCGGACGGATCGTCGACGCGTATGAAGGCGGCCAAGGGCGAGGAGCCCTTCAACGTCCACAACTACTTCATGACCAATCCGAGCTTGTCCGGCCGTGGGAAGTCGCTCCAGGAATCCTCACCCCGCCGGCTCACCCGGCGTGCTGAACGTCAGCAGTCCCAGCAGTCTTCCTAAGGGACGACGACGTTGAGCAAGCAGCCGCACAGGCGCGAACCCAGCGTCGCCGTCATCGACATCGGCTCGAACTCCGTGCGCCTCGTGGTCTACGAGGCGCTGGCGCGCAGTCTGGTCACCGTCTTCAACGAGAAGGCGCTGTGCGGCCTCGGCCGCGAAGTTCAGACCACCGGGCTGCTGACGAAGGATGCCGTCAGCAAGGCGCTGGTGGCGCTCCGGCGGTTTCGTGCGCTGATCCGGGTGATGAAGGTGGGCAAGGTGTTCGCGATCGCGACCGCCGCCTGCCGCGACGCCAAGAACGGTCCCGAATTCATCGCCGAGGCCGAACGGATCTGCGGCGTCACCATCGAGATCCTGTCGGGACCGCGCGAAGCCAAGCTGTCGGCGCTCGGGGTAATCTCCGGCGTGCACAAGCCGAACGGCGTCGTCGGTGATCTCGGCGGCGGCTCGCTCGAACTGATCGATGTCCGCGGAAACGCGGTGCGCAAGGGCGTGACCCTGCCGCTCGGCAGCCTGGCTCTGCAGGACGCCTCGCAGAAATCACTCAAGCGCGCCGAGCGGATCGCGCAGCAACTGCTGTCCCAGGCGGGACCGCTGAAGACCGCCCGCGGCCGCACGTTCTACGCGGTCGGCGGCACCTGGCGTGCGCTCGCCCGGATCCACATCATCCAGAGCGGCCACTCGCTTAAAGTGATGCACGGCTATTCAATCTCGGCAGCCGAAGCCTTGCGGTTCGCGCAGCGGCTGCGGGTGCTGGCGGCTGCTAATCAGCTCGCCGATATCGAAGTGGTCGCGGATGCGCGGCGGCCGCTGCTCGCCTATGCGGCGGTCGTGCTCGAATACGTCATCCGCATTGCCAAGCCGAAGACGATCGTGTTCTCGACCTACGGCGTGCGCGAAGGACTATTGTACGAGCAGCTGCCGCCGGCAGAGCGCGCCAAGGATGGGCTGCTGTGCGCCGCGCAGAACCTGAACCTGCTATTGTCGCGGTCGGCGCGGCATGCCGAGGAACTAATCGAGTGGACCGATCGGCTGTTCCGCGTCGCCAAGGTCAAGGAAACCGATGAGGATCGCCGGCTCCGCCGCGCGGCCTGCCTGATGTCCGACGTCGGCTGGCGCGTACATCCGGATCATCGCGGCGAGCAGACCCTGTCGCTGATCGCCAATGCCAATTTCGGCGACGTCACCCATCGCGACCGCGCCTTCATGGGACTGTCGGTGTACTACCGCTACGCCGGCTTCAGCGAACAGAACGAGCCGCCGATGTCGGCGCGTGAGCTGGTGACCGAAGCGCTCGACGAACGCGCCCGGCTGCTCGGCGCCGCGTTCCGGGTGGCGCATCTGATCAGCGCGGCGCGGCCCGGCGTACTGCCTGCGACGCATTTCCGCACCGAGGGCCGCAAGCTGATGTTGGTGTTCGAGCACAGCCTGGTCGATCTCGTCGCCGACCGCGTCGGCAGCCGGTTCAAGCAGCTCGCAAAGATGGTCGGGCGCTCAGGGACGATCGTGCTGCGCTGAAGCGGCGCGGCTAGCCGCAGCTCACACCAGGATGTGGTTGACCGGCTTCGGCAGGGGCGGCAGGTCGGTTTCGCCGAGCGCCTCGCGCAGGTTGATCTCGATCGTATCGGCGAGCGCGGCGATCGGCAGATCGTTGGGCAGTTGGCCGAACGGCTCTTCCAGCTCGGAGCCGAGCGCGTCGAGGCCGAAGAAGGTGTAGGCCGCCAGCGCCGTGGCGAACGGCGTTAGCCAGCCGAGCGTGTTGGCGAAGCCGAACGGCAGCAGGAGGCAGAACACGTAAGCGGTTCGGTGCAGCAGCAGCGAATAGCCGAACGGCACCGGTGTCGAACGGATGCGTTCGCACGCAGCCTGAACCATCGCCATCTGGCCGATGGTGCGATCGATGATCTGGAATGGGATGTCGCGTAGTTCGCCGCTACGATGCAGCGCGGCGAGCTCAGCCTGCATCGCCGAGAGAATGACTTCGGGCGCGTTGCAGCTGGCCTCATAGCGCGCTCGGGTTTCGGCGGTGAGATGGCGCGTCACCTTGGTGGTGTCGCTTCCTGGGCGAAGATGCAGCACCAGCGCTTGGGCGAAAGCCATCGCCAATCTCAGCAGCGTCCGCCGGCTGCGCTCCGGCTCTTCGCCGGAGCAGGGCAGGATCTGCGTCTGCCGCGCCAGATTGCGGCTGAGACAAATCAGCTCGCCCCAATGCCGGCGAGCCTCCCACCAGCGGTCGTAACAGGCGTTGTTGCGGAAGCCCATGAAGATCGACAGCGCGATGCCAAGCACCGTGAACGGCGCGCTGTTGAAGTCCGAGACGAGGCCCGGATAGGCGTGATGTGCCCACACCACCGCGACCGACAGGGCCGCGATCAGCAGCGCCTGCGGAAAGATCCGCTGCACCACCGAGCCTTGAACCAGAAAGAACAGCTGAAGCAGATTAGGCTGCGGTCGAACGATCATTGTTCGGCGCTTGAGCTCCGAGTGGCGGCGCTGCGGTCGACCTGAATCACCTTGCCGCGTTCGATCGCAAGCGACAGCCGGCCGTGCTTCAGGGCGAGAGCCGCCTCGCCGAACAACTCGCGGCGCCAGCCGCGTAGCGCGCCGACATCGGCGTTGTCGTCGGCCGCGATCTGTTCGAGGTCGTCGACGGTCGCGATGACTTTGGCGGCGACCGCGTGGCGCTCGGAAGTCATCCGCAGCAGCACCTTGAGCAGTTCGACGATCGCGGTGCCGTTGGAGTTGTTCCGCGGCTTGTCGATCTTCGGCAGCGAAGCCATATCGCGCGCGAGCCCGCGCTGCACCGCTGCGACGATCTCGGTGCCCCATTTCGACCGATCGAACCCCTTCGGCAGCGAGCGCAGGTTGGCTAGCTTCTCCAACGAGGTCGGCGCGTGGGTGGCGATGTCGCCGAGCGCATCGTCCTTGAGCACGCGCGAGCGCGGCACGTCGCGGCTCTGCGCTTCCTGCTCGCGCCACGCGGCGATCTCCATCAGCACCGCGAGCTCTTTGGGCTTGCGCACGCGGGTCTTCAGTCGTTCCCAGGCGCGCTCGGGGTGGACGTCATATGTATTCGGCGAGGTCAGGACTTCCATTTCCTCGCTGACCCAATCGCTGCGGCCGCGCTTCTTCAGGTCGGCATCGAGTGCGGCGAACACGTCGCGCAGATGGGTGACGTCGGAGACCGCGTAGTGCACCTGCTCCTGGGTGAGGGGGCGGCGCGACCAGTCGGTGAAACGATGGGTCTTGTCGGGACGGTGGCCGGTGATGCGCTCGACGAGCTGATCGTAGGCGATGCTGTCGCCATAGCCGAGGACCATCGCGGCGACCTGGGTATCGAAGATCGGATGCGGCACGATCCCGGCGCGGTGCCAGACGATTTCAATGTCCTGCCGGGCGGCGTGGAAGACTTTCAGTACCTGCTCGTTCGCCATCAGGTCGAAGAACGGCTTCAGGTCGATGCCTTCGGCGAGCGCGTCGATCACGAGCGCTTCGTCGGCACTCGCCATCTGCACCACGCAGAGCAGCGGATAGAACGTCGTCTCGCGCAGAAACTCGGTGTCGACCGTAATGACGGGATGGCGGGCGAGACGGGCGCAGGCGTCGGCAAGCTGCTCGGAAGTTGAAATCAGGTCCATTAAACTCTGTCGCGTTCGGGGGACGGTTCGGGCGACAATCGGCCGCGCCGGCTGCCCAAAGCCGTCGAATCCGGTCCACTAGACACGCTCACCCGGCGGCGATCAAGTTCCGCAGAAGGTTTCCAGCACCCGTTCATGGGGCTGCGGCGGCTCCGCATAGCGGGCGAATTCCGCCTGTTCCTCGAAGGGGTTGGCGAGCACCGTCAGGATCTCTTCGAACGGCGTGAAATCGTTTCGGTCGACGGCGGCCCGGATTACCGCCTCGATCCGGTGATTGCGCGGGATATAGGCTGGGTTGACCCGCCGCATCGCGGCTTGGCGGGTCCCGGCATCCTCCGGCTCGGCTGCGATCCGGGCGCGCCACCGCGGGGCCCACTCGTCGAACGCCGCCGGATCGGTGAACAGGGCCCGAACCTCGCCAAGGTCGGACGGATCGCCGGCAGCATCGCTCAGCCGGCGGAAGCCGAGCGTGAAGTCGGCTTCGCCCTTGGCCAGGGCAGCCAGGAATTCCTGCGACAGTTGCTGATCGTCTGGCTGACTGGTGAACAGGCCGAGCTTGGCCGCCAGCTTGGCCAGATAGGCGGCGTTGAACCGCTCGGCAAAGCCGCCGAGCGCGGTCTGGGCGATTTCGATGCCCTTGTCGTCGTCATCCGCCAGTAGCCGGACCAAGCATTCGGCGAGCCGGGTCAGGTTCCACAGTGCGATCGGGGGCTGGTTGCCGTAGGCATAGCGACCGAACTGGTCGATCGAGGAATAGACGGTCTTCGGATCGAAGGTGTCCATGAAGGCGCAGGGGCCGTAGTCGATGGTTTCGCCGGCAACCGAGCAGTTGTCGGTGTTCATCACCCCGTGGATGAAGCCGATCATCATCCAGCTCGCCACCAATTCCGCCTGCCGACCGATTACGGCTTCGAGCAGGGCCAGATAAGGCGAGGGCGCCTGCGCCGCGTCCGGGTAGTGGCGGGCGATGGCATGGTCGGCGAGCGCCCGGACGCTGTCGAGATCGCCCCGGGCGGCGAAATACTGGAACGTGCCGACCCGAATATGGCTGGAAGCCACCCGCGTCAGCACCGCGCCGGGCTGGATCGGATCGCGCAGCACCGTTTCACCTGTCAGAACCGCGGCGAGCGATCGCGTGGTGGGGATGCCGAGCGCGGCCATCGCTTCGCTGACGACGTATTCGCGCAGCACGGGACCGAGCGCGGCGCGGCCATCGCCCATCCGGGAAAACGGCGTGCGGCCGGCGCCCTTGAGCTGGATGTCGCGGCGAACGCCGTTCCGGTCGACCACCTCGCCGAGCAGGATCGCCCGGCCGTCGCCGAGCTGCGGCACGAAGTTGCCGAACTGGTGGCCGGCATAGGCCATCGCGATCGAGGCTGCGGTCTCCGGCATTTGGTTACCGGAGAGGATCGCGGCACCCTCGGGCGTCTTGAGCAGGTCCGGGTCAAGCCCGAGCTGGACCGCGAGCGGGCGGTTCAGCTTGATCAACCGAGGGGCGGCGACCGGCGTCGGCGCAACCCGCGCGAAGAAGTTCGGCGGGAGCGCCACGTAGCTGTTGTCGAACGGAAAATGCGCTGTCATCGATCACCAGTTAAGAACGCTTCGCCGTTTCGACAATCCGCCGGAAACCGGCCGGTTTCAACAGCTTCCGCGGAAAAGCTGCAATCCGGAGGCGGGTAGGCGAAAGGTTGTGAAGGGGACTTGCGGCCTGCTTGGAACGCGGTGGTCCCCCGTTCCGCATTTGGTTGCCGCGGTGGGTTCGCTCGGGTAAACCCTGACGCTCTCCGCAACGGCTTGCGGACACGCGATTCTGCCTAAAGACGGCTTTCCCGGGATTTCCATGCACCGTTATCGAACCCATACCTGCGGCGCGCTCCGCGACAGCCATATCGACCAGACCGTTCGCCTGTCCGGCTGGTGTCACCGCATTCGCGACCATGGCGGCGTGCTGTTCATCGATCTGCGCGACCATTACGGCATTACCCAATGCGTCGCCGATCCAGATTCCCCGGCATTTAAGGACGCCGAAAAGCTCCGCGCCGAATGGGTGGTGCGGATGGACGGCCGTGTCCGCCGCCGCCCCGAGGGCACCGAAAATCCCGACCTGCCGACCGGCGCGGTCGAAGTGTTCGTGACCGAGATCGAAGTGCTCGGCCCGGCTGGCGAACTGCCGCTGCCGGTGTTTGGCGAGCAGGAATATCCGGAAGACGTGCGGCTGCGGTATCGCTTCCTCGACCTGCGCCGCGAGAAGCTGCACCAGAACATCATGACGCGTGGCGCCATCGTCGACTCGATGCGCCGGCGGATGAAGGAGCAGGGCTTCTTCGAATTCCAGACCCCGATCCTGACGGCGTCGTCGCCGGAAGGTGCGCGCGACTTCCTGGTGCCGAGCCGCATCCATCCCGGCAAGTTCTACGCGCTGCCGCAGGCGCCGCAGCAGTACAAGCAGCTGCTGATGATGTCGGGCTTCGACCGTTACTTCCAGATCGCGCCGTGCTTCCGCGACGAAGATCCGCGCGCCGACCGTCTGCCGGGCGAATTCTATCAGCTCGACGTCGAGATGAGCTTTGTCACCCAGGACGACATCTTCGCTGCGATGGAGCCGGTGATCACCGGCGTATTCGAGGAATTCGCCAAGGGCAAGCGCGTCACCAAGGGCTGGCCGCGCATCGCATTCGCCGACTCGATGCGCAAATACGGCACCGACAAGCCTGACCTGCGCAACCCGATCGAGATGCAGGACGTCTCCGAGCATTTCCGCGGCTCCGGCTTCAAGGTGTTCGCGCGCATGCTCGAAGAGCAGCGCAACCAGGTTTGGGCGATTCCGGGTCCCGGCGGCGGCTCCAGAGCGTTCTGCGACCGCATGAACTCGTGGGCGCAGGGTGAAGGTCAGCCCGGCCTCGGCTACATCATGTGGCGCGAAGGCGGCGAGGGCGCCGGTCCGTTGGCGAACAACATCGGACCGGAGCGCACCGAAGCGATCCGCGCCGCGCTCGGCCTCAAGGCCGGCGATGCCGCGTTCTTCGTGGCCGGCGATCCGTCCAAGTTCGTCAAGTTCGCCGGGCTCGCGCGCACCAAGGTCGGTGAGGAATTGAACCTGATCGACAAGGATCAGTTCTCGCTCGCCTGGGTCGTCGACTTCCCGATGTACGAGTACAACGAGGACGACAAGAAGGTCGACTTCTCGCACAACCCGTTCTCTATGCCGCAGGGTGGCATGGATGCGCTGACGTCGCAGGATCCGCTGACCATCAAGGCGTTCCAGTACGACATCACCTGCAACGGCTACGAGATCGCCTCGGGCGGCATCCGTAACCATCGCCCCGAGGCGATGGTGAAGGCGTTCGAGATCGCGGGCTACGGCGAGCAGGAAGTGATCGACCGGTTCGGCGGCATGTACCGCGCCTTCCAGTACGGCGCTCCGCCGCATGGCGGCATGGCGGCCGGCGTCGACCGCATCGTGATGCTGCTGTGCGGCACCACCAACCTGCGCGAAATCTCGCTGTTCCCGATGAATCAGCGTGCCGAAGATCTGCTGATGGGTGCGCCGTCCGAGGTGTCGCCCAAGCAACTTCGCGAACTGCACATCCGGCTCAATCTGCCCGACACTAAGTAAGCGTCGGGCAGCGAGTCGAAACCAACCACAATGGCGGGGGAACGTATGGCGTCGTATTCCGAAGATCTTCAGGCGGCAGCGCTCGGCTATCATCGCCGGCCGAAGCCCGGAAAGCTGGAGATTCAGGCATCGAAGCCACTCGCCAACCAGCGCGACCTTGCGTTGGCCTATTCCCCCGGCGTTGCCGCAGCCTGTAACGCGATCGCAGCCGATCCGGCGCAGGCCGCCGAGCTCACTGTGCGATCCAACCTGGTCGCCGTCGTCACCAACGGCACGGCGGTGCTCGGCCTCGGCAATATCGGGCCGCTTGCCGCCAAGCCGGTGATGGAAGGCAAGGCGGTTCTGTTCAAGAAGTTCGCCGGCATCGACGTGTTCGACATCGAGATCGCCGCCGAGACCGTCGATCGCGTGGTCGAAACGGTGGCCGCGCTGGAGCCGACCTTCGGCGGCATCAACCTCGAAGATATCAAGGGGCCGGAGTGCTTCGAGATCGAGGCGATGCTGAAAGACCGGATGAAGATCCCGGTGTTTCACGACGATCAGCACGGCACCGCGATCATCGTCGGCGCCGCGGTGAAGAACGCGCTGGCGCTCACCGGCAAGGACATCTCCAAGGTCAAGATCGTCGCGGCCGGTGCCGGCGCAGCCGCGCTCGCCTGCCTCAATCTGCTGGTGTCGCTCGGCGCGCAGCGCAAGAACATCTTCGTCTGTGACCTCGAAGGCTTGGTGTACCAAGGTCGCAATGTGCTGATGGACCGCTGGAAAGAGGTCTACGCGCAGAAGACCGACAAGCGGACGCTGGCCGAAGTCATCCCGGGCGCCGACATCTTCCTTGGCCTCTCGGGGCCGAACGTGCTGTCGCAGGAGATGGTCAAGCAGATGGCGGAGCGGCCGCTGGTGATGGCGCTCGCCAATCCGACGCCCGAGATCATGCCGGAAGACGTCCGCAAAGTGCGGCCGGACGCGATGATCTGCACCGGACGCTCGGACTTCCCGAACCAGGTCAACAACGTCCTGTGCTTCCCCTACATCTTCCGCGGCGCGCTCGATGTCGGCGCCACCGCGATCAACGAGGCGATGAAGCACGCTGCCGTCGATGCCATCGCGCAGCTTGCGCGCGAGGCACCGGCGGACCCGGTGTCGGTCGGTCTCGATAACGACGAAGCGTTCGGCTTCGGTCCGGGCTCGCTGATCCCGAGCCCGTTCGATCCGCGTCTGATCTTGCGGATCGCGCCGGCGGTGGCGATGGCTGCGATGGATTCCGGCGTCGCGACTCGTCCGATCACCTCGTTCGACGATTACTACGCGCAGCTCGAGCGCTTCGCGTTCCGCTCCGGCCTGGTGATGAAGCCGGTGTTCGCCAAGGCGAAGGGCCAGCCCGTCCGCGTCATCTACGCCGAAGGCGAAGACGAGAAGGTGCTGCACGCGGTGCAGACCATCCTCGAGGAGAAGCTGGCACGGCCGATCCTGGTCGGCCGTCCGTCGGTGGTGGAAGCGCGGATCAAGCGCTCCGGCCTGTCGATCCGTCCCGGCGAAGATTTCGACCTCGTCAATCCGCAGGACGACCCGCGCTATCGGTCCTACGTGCAGTCCTACATCGACATCGCTGGCCGCGCCGGTGTGACGCCGGCAGCGGCGCGCACGGTGGTGCGGACCAACTCGACGGTGATCGCGGCGCTCGCCGTGGCGCGCGGCGAGGCCGATGCGATGATCTGCGGTCTCGACGGCCGCTACATGAACCATCTGCGCCACGTCCGCGACGTGATCGGCCGGCGCCCCGGCGTGTCGGACTACGCCGCGCTGGCGCTGCTGATCACCAAGAAGGGCCCGATCTTCATCGCCGACACCCAGGTGCGACCGAATCCGACCGCCGAAGAGCTCGCCGAGTTGGCAGCGCTCGCTGCGGTCCACGTGCAGCGCTTCAATATCAAGCCGAAGATCGCGTTCCTGTCGCATTCGGACTTCGGCAGCTTCCCGACCGACTCGTCGCTGAAGATGCGCCGCGCCACCGCGATCCTGGCCGAGAAGCATCCTGAAATCGAAGCCGACGGCGAGATGCAGGGTGACAGCGCGCTATCGGAAACGTCGCGTCAGATGATCCTGCCGCATTCGCGGCTGACCGGCGTCGCCAACGTGCTGATCATGCCGAATCTCGATACCGCGAATGTCGCCTATCAGATGATCAAGGTGGTGGGCGAGGCGCTGCCCGTCGGCCCGATCCTGATCGGACCTGCGCTGCCGGCGCACATCCTGACGCCGTCAGCGACCGCGCGCGGCATCCTCAACATGACCGCGGTGGCGGTGGTCGAGGCACAAGAGCGGGCGGGCCGGCATCAGGGAACGCTGTTCGCCTGAGGCACCACAGGCCTGTCGTTTTTTGTTCGTTTGAAAACCCCATGCACCGCGCCCATACTGACGGCGCGGTGCGGCGCGTTGGCCGCTGTCGATGGGGATGCACATGCCGGCCTTGATCGCACTCGGGCGCTTTCTGTTCTCCATTCTGTTCATCTACTCCGGTGCGATCAAACTGCTCGATCTGCCTGCCACCACCCAGGCGGCCGGCAAGTTCGTTGTGCCGGAGATGCTGGCCACCTACACGGCGCAGCTCGAGCAGGCGGCCGGAATGCCCTTCGCCCAGATGCTGGCGCTCGCGGCGGGCGGCATCGAGCTGTTGTGCGGCTTGCTGATTGCGCTGAATTTCGGGGCGCGCTTCTGCGCGCTGGTGCTGATCGTGTTCGTGGCGATCGGAACCTATTACTTCCACGACTTCTGGAACCAGACCGGTGCGGATGCGCAAGCCAATCTGGCGGTCGCACTGAAGAGCCTGTCGCTGGTCGGCGGACTGCTGATCATTGCCGGGATCGGCAGGGGCGGCGCGGCGTCCGGCGGCCACGCCTGACCCTCGCTTAGCTGCGGCGCCAGGCGGTGACGCTGACCTCGTGGTCGGCGTCGAGGATCTGGCGGTCGGCCGGGTGCAGGCCGTGCGCTGAGAGGATCTGTTCCGGCGTTCGCTCGGGCACGCCCGGGAAGCAAGGCTCACCGCCGGGGAGCCGGGCCTGCGGGGCCTGCGACAGGTAAAACGTGTCGTATCGATCGAAGAACAGCGCGAACACTTCGGGGCCGCCGATGATCGCCACGGTCCCGGCGGTCACGCCGGCTCGGGCGCAGGCGTCCGCGAACGAGGCGCCCGCGGGATTCCACAGCAGCGCTTTCGGGTTCGACGGGTCGGGTGCGAGCCCGGCAACTTGCCGGGTCACGATCAGCCGGCGGCGCAGCGGCGAGTTGGGCTGGTCCTCGAACGAATTGCGGCCGTGCACGATCAGGTCGGCGCGGTCCAGCGCCGCGGCGAAGAACGCCTGATCACCTTTATACTTCAAGGCGTCCGGCATCAGCCGATTGGCGTCGGCGAGGTTGCCCTCGGCCGACACGATGACGTAGCCCTCGATCGTCAACGCCGGCGCCGCCGTCATTGGCGCTTCGCAATCCGCATCTGCAAGGCGATGCGGCTTATTCGGAGATCGTCTGCACGACGGCGCTGACCGGCCGGGTGCTCACCGTCGGCAGCGGATTGCTCTTGGCGAGCTCCTCGTCGTACTGCGGCAGAGTCTGCACCGGCGCCTTGGCACGCATCTGCACGACCTTATAGCCGCCAACCTTCAGCCGCCGTAGCAGCTCCGGCAACGCCTCGGCGGTGCTCTTCTGGAAGTCGTGCATCAGGATGATGCCCTTGCCGAGCTTGTCGAGCTTGTTCATCACGTTGTCGACGACCTGTTGCAGCTTGCGCACCTTGAAGTCGAACGAGTCGATGTCGCAGGAGAACATCGCGACATTGCGGGTGCCGAGATAGGTCACCAGCGCCGGCGGATGCTGCAGCGCCGGGAAGCGGAAGAACGGCGACGGCGCGGTGCCGATCGCCCACTTCACCGCGGCGAAACCCTTTTCGATTTCGTCCTTGGCCTGCTGCTCGGTCAGCTTCTTGTTGCCCAGATTAGCGTGCGACCAGGTGTGCGAGCCGACAGTGTGGCCGGCTGCGGCGACCTGCTTGAGGATTTCGGGATGATAGGTGGCGTGCTTACCAATCGGGAAGAAGATCCCCTTGGTGCACTGGTCGCCGAGCGCCTTCAGCACCGCCGGGGTGTTCACCGGCCACGGACCGTCGTCGAACGTCAGCACCACTTCCTTGTCACGCAGGAAGTCGAGCTGCTTGAAATGTTCGAAGCCGAAGCCGGGGCCGCCGGTGGTGTCGATCTCGACCACGCGGCCGACACCGAGCGCATCGGGATTGGCGCAGACCGGCTTGGCCGCGGCTGCCGCTTGTGGGGCGGGCGCTGCAGCAGGGGCGGCCTGCGGAGCGGCGGGAGCGGAAGCTTTCGGCGCCTGCGCAAAGGCCGCGGTCGTCCCGATAGACACCACACCTGCAACGATCAAAGCTGCTGCTGTCCGCATGCCGAAGTCCTTCTGCCGTTGGCCGTCCGAGCGAGCGCGGCCCGAGTCGGACCGGCGCGCATCGCCACGCCAAGGTAGAGGCTCGCACCCAGCCGTGCCAACGGCTTTTTGCCACGGCCGCGGAGTTGCCCGCAGATTCGAAGGTGCGCGGCTCAGCGCAACCGGACGATGAAGTCGGTGCCCTTGCCGGTCTCGCCAGCGGCGATGCCCTGGTCGGACACGATCAGCGAGCCGCCATTGGTCAGCGCTTCGGCGATCCGCTTCATCGCTTCCGGCGGGATGGTTAGGCGATCAAGCGCTTCGGCCGGGCTGTTGCTGTGAAGCGAAGCTTTCGACTCTGCCGTCAAGGCATTGTCGTGACGACGGGATTTGCGCTGCACTTCAGGTTCCGCTTTAGACAGTGCCACGGGCAGCGACACGACGGACCAGCGCACGCTCTGATCCTTGTCGAGCTCGGCGGTGAAGATGTGGGTGCCCAGCGGACGGTCGCTGGCGGCAATCGTCACCGGCACGTCGAACAGCGGCGTCTGGTTCTGCCGGACATACAGCTTACCGTCCTTGCCGCTGACGAAGGCGGCAATCTGCTCCCTCGGATTCGGCGCAGGCAGCGTCGGAGCGGCGGCGGTGTGCTCATCGCTGGTCGGCGCGTGCGACTGGTCCTTGGCGCCGGACAAGGTTGCGGCTTTGTCGTCGCTCGTTGCAGCGGACGCCTTGGACTGCTCGGTAGCTGGTGCGGCCTCGGCGGCCGCAGGCGCCTTGGCGTCAGCAGGCTTGGTGTCGACTGGCTTGTCCTGAGCCTTGGCAGCTTTGGCGGAATCGACGGTCCCTGTCGTTGCAGGAGCGGCGTCGGTGGTCTCAGGCGCTTTGCTCGACGAGGCGTCGGTCAGCGCCACCGTGGCCGCGGCCGCATCCGCGGTCCGGACCGGCGAGGCTGATGGCTTGTCGCTGCCGGCGAGGCCGCGCCGCAGCTCGTCGGCGGAAAGCGTGGGCTCCGCCGGTTGGTCATTGACGGCCGCCTTGTCGGATTTGGTGGTGGTCGCCGGCTTCGGCGAATCCGACATCATCGGCTCGGGATCCGGCGCGACCTTCTTGGTGGCGAGCAGCGGATGAGCAAAGCTCACCGGCGTCACGTCGTCGGGGGCGACGATCACGCGGGCACCCATTCGGGTCCAGCCCCACATCTTCACCGCGAACGTCATCGGCATCCGGATGCAGCCATGCGAAGCCGGGTAACCGGGGAGGGCGCCAGCATGCAGTGCGATCCCCGACCAGGTGATGCGCTGCATGTAAGGCATCGGGGCGCCGCTGTAGATATTCGAGCGGTGGTATTTGCTCTTCTGGATGACGCTGAACACGCCCATCGGGGTCGAGTGCCCACGCATCCCGGTCGACACCGGCGTCTCGGCAAACAGGCCGTTGGCATCGTACACCCGCAGCTTCTGCTGCTCGATGGAAACCGCGATCACCACCGGCCCTTGCGGCTTGGTCGCCTGCTTTTCGATCTGCTTTTCGGCCTTGTGGTCGAGCTGAAGCCGCTTGCGCGGATGCTGATGATGCCGCTTCGGCGCAGCCGGCGGCGGCTCGTCGTAAATCGGCACTTCGTCCGACCAGAACCAGGCGGGCGAGGCTTGCACGGGCGTGGCCGCCATCGCAGTGGCCATGATGCCTGCGGCGATCGTGGCCTGCGAAATGGTCAATCTCCCTGCACCGGTGCGCTTGCTGGTGCGGGAGTAACGCTCGTCGGTGAAATCGGCTTCGCATTGAAAGACGCGCACGCAGTTCTTCCCCGAATCTTGCCAGCAGGATTTTAGATTAGTGTCTCTGGCGCGAGACGCGTTCGCCTTCGTGGCGAACTGTCGCGCAATCTGTCCGACCGTAACAAAAAAGCTTCACAGGAGGTTAAACGCGGCGGCGGGTAGGAGTTGCACCTTTCAAACCGGCGACGTGCTCACCAAATGCACAGAACCGTTTCTATGGAGAATTCGATGAACCGGCGTGCCTCTCAGTTTCGCCTCTCCCGCTTCAAATCCGCGACTCTGGCGCTGCTCGCGCTGGCCGTGACGGGCGCCTCCACCGCTGCCGTGGCCGCCGACGATCCGGATCTGATCTTCCGACGCTCGACGGTGTTCAAGCTGCTGAGCCCCAACGACAAGCTCGCCGTGTACGGCATCGACGATCCGGAGATCAAAGGCGTCGCCTGCCACTTCACCGTGCCGGAGCGCGGTGGTTTCAAGGGCTGGCTCGGTTTGGCCGAGGAAGTCTCCGACATTTCGCTGGCCTGCCGGCAGGTCGGACCGATCCACTTCACCAAGAAGCTCGATCAGGGCGACGACATGTTCAGCCAGCGCCGCTCGATGTTCTTCAAGCGGATGCAGATTGTCCGCGGCTGCGACGCCAAGCGGAATGTGCTGGTTTACATGGTTTACTCGGACAAGCTGATCGAGGGCTCGCCGAAGAACTCGACGTCGTCGGTGCCGGTGATGCCGTGGGGCGCGGACGCCACAATCGAGAAGTGCGGGGACTTCTTCAAGTAACGATCAAGGCGGCGGCGCTTCGGCTGCGGAGAGCAGTAGCGAAGCGCCGACGTGTCATTTTGGCACGTCGAAATTCACGGCACTTGGAATTCAGGCTGACTCCCGCTCAGTCGAGAGCGGTTGCGTCGCGGCCGAGCGGGCCGGTGCGCAGTAGCCGATGAGACGCACGAGGCGCTGCGGCATGCCTTGTGTTGCGGAATGGCCGAACGGTCCCTGCAGCGCCATCTCCCCCGATGTCGCGACGCCTCTGCGGCCGTTGCGGAGCAGCTCAGTGTGCAGAGCCTCTGGGCGGGTGGAATGGCGCCGTTCTGTGGGACGGTCGCTGCCAGTGCCGTCGCCGAGCGCATTACTGGCCATTTTTGTTTCCTCCATCATGTATGAACGCGGCCGATCCGGAATCGTTGCCGCACGTCGCCAAGCGACGCGTGGTCCGAACCGAAGCGGGCTTTCGTGACGCAAACCGGATCAGCCGGCGCGGCGAGGGGCGAGATCCGTTAATCTTCGGATCTCTAACGTCCAGGTCTCTGCCACGGCAGCGGTGTAATGCACCGCAATGATCTGCACCCGACGTCACAGCGCGGCTCAAAGCTGGATCACGCCAAGCTCCGCAACTAATCATTTGTAGAGCCGATCCAAAGAAAATACCAGCCTCAACTATCCAACGGCCAAAGTTGGTAACAGAGGGTGGGTGGATCCCTCGTTCTCGGACCGCTGTGTGTACGGGATGCACGCCCTACTAAGCGTCGGTTGATGACGTGGTGATGTCACCGCCGCCCACCGGCTGGATCAGCGCCAGCAACTTTAGTCGTGCATGGCCGCGTCTTGGGCCAAACCAGAGCGCGCTGAAATCCCGATGGTTTTTTCCGCAATGTTTCGTCGAGGACGGTCCGACGAAACAATTCACGGGTGGGACGAAACCATTCGGCTGCGCGCTTGCAGCGGTCTGGAAACACAGCGTGGTTATCAACTGATCAACGGCAGCGGCGGCGCGGCCGGCTGACGACCGGCAGGAGACCTCGAATGCGGACCTGGAGCCTTTTCCTTGCCCTCGCTTTGGTGGCCAGCGGTGCTTCATCCGCCGGCTCATCGGAAGGGCGGCTACCGGGTGCAGGGACATTCGCCTATCTCGGCACCCCTGTCGCGGAAGTTGCTGCGGTCCGGGATGGCGCAGTCTGGCGCGGTGGCGACGTCGCCGAATGGAGTCGGAATTGGTGATGATGTTTCGGATGGCTGCGCTGGCGGTCGGTTTCGGCCTGATGATCGGCCATGCGGCGCAGGCGCAGACCCATACACAGACCCGGTCCCTATTTGGCGCTCAGGATGCTCGGATGGAATTCATCCGCCAGTGCACCGCGCATATGACCGGTCGGTGGGCGCATCCGGACTCTGTTTGCGGCTGCCTGCACGATCACGCCGCCGCCAAAGTGTCCGATAGCGACCTGCGTCAGGCGCTGCTGCGCGGCATCCGCGAGAGTGGCGTGCCGACCATCGACAACGATTGGGTGCCGCAGACCAAGCAGTCGCAGATCAGCGCCACCTTCACGCTG
This sequence comes from Rhodopseudomonas sp. G2_2311, assembly GCF_047501505.1. Classification (NCBI taxonomy): domain Bacteria; kingdom Pseudomonadati; phylum Pseudomonadota; class Alphaproteobacteria; order Hyphomicrobiales; family Nitrobacteraceae; genus Rhodopseudomonas; species Rhodopseudomonas sp. G2_2311. Next base: position 547,658 of record NZ_JAZDRK010000001.1, on the reverse strand, counting down.
ATCGCCAAGCCTGCTCTGCAGTGCATGTTCGATCCGGCCGACTAACTCATCTGCCTTCCGGACGTGAGCCGGTCAGCGCCGCACGCGCGGGATGCACTTGACCGTCGCCACGACGCCCGAGGCCGACAGCGTCGATCCCGTGACTTCCTTGATCTGACCATTGGGGCAGGAGCCATCGTCGACCAGGATCTTCTGGCCGAGCCGCAGTTCGGTGATGTCCTGTTCGCGGAAGACCTGCAGTTGTTGTGCGGCGGCCGGCGTTGCAACGGCGAGAAGCGCGGCGGCTCCGAGCACGATCACGGTCAGAGGCGAACGCAAAGGTTGTGAACGGAACATCGGATCTCCTGAACGGTGGCGCGGCATGAGGGCATGATTCGATCGCAGGGCCAAACTGCATGGAAAATCGGGCGATCTGTGGTTTGATCCGCGCGCCGGTGTCAGACCAAACAAAAAGGAGCGCCCACCCGCATGAGCGATAACGATCTCCAGCGCCGCATTCTCGATGCCGTCGATGCCGGTTTCGACGCCCAACTCGCTACCACGCGTGACTTCGTTGCGATCCCCAGCACCCGCGGGGCCGAGGGCCCGTGCCAGGACATGATCGGAGATTTGCTCCGACAGCGCGGCTATGAAGTCGACGACTGGCATATCGACCTCGACGATCTCAAGGATCTCCGCGGCTATGGTCCGATCGAGCACGATTTTTCGAAAGCGCGGACCGTGGTCGGCACCTATCGGCCCACCAACAATGCCGGCCGGTCGCTGATCCTGCAGGGGCATTGCGACGTGGTGCCGACCGGGCCGCTGGAGATGTGGGAGACCCCGCCGTTTTCGCCCGCGATCAAGGACGGCCGGATGTACGGCCGCGGCGCATGCGACATGAAGTCCGGCACCATCGGCGCGCTGTACGCATTGGATGCGATCAAGGCCGCCGGCCTGCGCCCCACGGGGCGGATTCACTTTCAATCGGTGATCGAGGAGGAGAGCACCGGCGTCGGCGCGCTCTCGACTCTGCAACGCGGTTATCGCGCCGATGCCTGCTTCATTCCCGAGCCGACCGGCGGCAAGATGGTGCGTTCCCAGGTCGGGGTGATCTGGTTTCGGCTGAAGGTGCGCGGTTTTCCGGTCCATGTGTTCGAGGCCGGGTCGGGATCGAATGCCATCACCGCGGCGTATCACTTGATCCACGCGCTGGAGAAGCTCGAGGAGGAGTGGAACAAGCGCGCGGCGAGCGATCGCCACTTTAAGAGCGTGGCGCATCCGATCAACTTCAATCCCGGAATTATCAAGGGCGGAGACTGGGCATCCAGCGTGCCGGCGTGGTGCGACGTCGATTGCCGCATCGCCATCCTGCCGGGCTGGTCGGTCGCCGACCATCAGGCCGAGATCATGGCCTGCGTCACCGCGGCGGCGCGCAACCACCGCTTCCTGTCGAACAATCCGCCGCAGGTGGAGTGGTCGGGCTTTCTGTCGGAAGGCTACGAACTGACCAACTCGGCCGAACCCGAGGCCGCCTTCGGCAAGGCGTTCTCGGCGGTGTATGGCGGTGCGCCCGAAGATTTGGTGTTCACCGCGCTGACCGACACCCGGTTCTATGGCCTGAACTACAACATCCCCAGTCTTTGCTTCGGTGCCTCCGGTGCGGCGATGCACGGCTTCAATGAGTATGTCGATCTCGACTCGCTGCGGCAATCGACCAAGGCGATGGCGCTGTTCATTGCCGAATGGTGCGGCGTCGAGCCGGTCTGAGGCACAGCTCGCGTGCTGCGTCGATGACCTGACAGGTCATTGCACCGAGGCGGACCGGTAGGCATCGGTCCGCCTGACAAATCCAAATGAGCGACGGTCGGCAGCCCGCGCCGCCGTCGCCACATCGGCGGGCAGGGGAGGCGCGACCATGACGCCGCTGGAGAAGATCAATTCATTTCCGCTGCCGTTCGCGGCGCTGATGGGGCTCCGCTTCACCGAAGCCGAACCCGACCGTGTCGTCGCCACGCTGCTGGTGCGTGACGATCTCTGCACCGTGGGTGCAAGCATTCATGGCGGTGCGGTGATGGCGCTGGCCGACAGCGTCGGCGCGGCCGCGACGGTGATCAACCTGCCGGCCGATGCCAAGGGCACCACGACGCTGGAGAGCAAGACCAACTTCATCGGCCCGGCGAGGGCCGGCTCAACCGTGGTGGCGACCGCCACGCCGGTGCATCGCGGAAGGCGGACCCAGGTGTGGCAGACCCGAATCGAGACCGAGGACGGCAAATTGGTGGCCGTGGTCACGCAGACGCAGATGGTACTATGATAGGGTCTTAACCCTCCGTAAGATTACGAGGGTGCGACGCAAAACCGCTCTCCGAGCACCGTTTGCGCTGCCTCAAGCTTCCTTAACCGCCTTAGTTTAGATAGGTTTTACGAAAGTTCGAGGGCTCTCCGCCGTTCTTTCCTAGGCGTCGCCTGCGAATGGGTCTTGAATATTATTGTGCAATGCACAATATGACTTCTGTCTAGGGAAGAGAACGCCTCCTTGAGGGTCATCCCGAGAGGAGAGAAGACTTATGCACGACGCTCTCATCGCCGATCTCACCGGCTCAAAAGGGACGATCCGATCCCTGATCAATCAAGAGCTGCCGCTGCTGCGGGATCACCTGTTGCGCCTCGACGCCGAAAGCCGGCGCGATCGCTTCAATGGCTTCGCCGACGAAAGCTTCATCGATCGTTACGCCATGAAGTGCGGCGGCGACGGCACCATCATCATCGCATTCTTTGCGGAAGACGGCTCTGTGCATGCGGCTGCTGAGCTGCATCAGCCCGATCTGCACATCGACTCGCTTCCCGAAATCGCCTTCAGCGTGGAAAGCCATCTGCGCCGCAAGGGCATCGGCAGCATCCTGTTCAAGCAGCTGATGGAGGTCGCACGCTCGCTCGGCTACGAGAAGCTGCGGATCACCACCGGCTCGCAGAACCAGGCGATGCGCGCGCTCGCGAACAAGTTCGGGGCGCACCTGACCTTCCGCCAGGGCGAGTCGACCGGCACGATCGATCTCCAGCACGAGGCGGACACGGTCGCGCCCGCGCGCTCGATCGACATTCCGGGCGGCGCGGCCAATGCGCTGATCTCCTTCAATCAGGCTTGCTGGAACCTGTTTCTGAGAATGTCGGGCTTCAATCGCGCGGCCTGACGATCCGGCACCGCAAAACAACAACGCCGCGTGCTAACAGCCCGCGGCGTTCTTTTTTTGGTCAGAGGCTGGTGCGCTCGAACGGCCGAGCGCGCAGGCCGGTCAGATTCGCTTGTCGTTGCCGACGATCCGGCGCGACACCCGGCGCTCAACCACGACCGAGCGCTGGAAGCCTTGTTCGCCGGTGATCACCCGCGAAGTCCGTGCCGACGCACGGGCCGACTTCCGGACTTCCTTCAACACGGCTTCGATCGGCATCCCCATCAGGGACGCGGCAATCTCCGCCTGCGAGTCAACGTCGTCGGTGATGCCGGCCGCCGCAAAGATCGCTTCTTCAAGAGTTGGCGGGTCGCGTCGCACGCGCCGCACGCCATATTTGGTATTCCAGTCTTCGCTCATCGACGGCCCCGGGTTGAGTGCGTTTACCTAGTGGAGCCGATGTTGCATTGCAATATTGAATATCGGCGACGCGAACCGGACCTTGGTCGAAGGTGGCGGGCCACCGCTTGCGGCAGATCAAACAGGGAGCAGATCATGGCTGCCCTGCGCCGAAGCGCAGGGCGCTGCGTACTGATTAGGCTCTGAAGATCGTGAATCCGAGAATCAGCAGCACGACGAAAATCACCACGAAGATGTAGAACAGAATCCGCGCGATGTCGGCAGATGCGGCGGAAATTCCGGTGAATCCGAAGATGCCGGCGATGATCGAAACGACCAGAAAGATCAGCGCCCATTTCAAAATCGTCATTAGGTTCTTCCTTGGCTGAGACTGCCGGCTTGAACGACGCGCAAATGCAATAGTTCCGAGGCGGGGGCGGCCCGACCGAGTGGCTGACGCAGGGCAAGAGGCGGTGCCCGATGCCCATCCTGATGCTTGCGGCAAGTCGGTTTTCGATGGCCCGCGGGTCTCCTCCACAATCCTTTGTCGCGCTGGGTCAGTTTAAACCTGCGTGGGGATTGGCTAGATTGCGCCCGATCGAGGCTGCCTGTGGCGGCCGGAGGCTGCTTGCCGGGGGCCGGCGCGGCCCGCGTGTTTGGGGATGAATGATGATGACGAGATCGTGGGCCGCCGGCGGATCGGCTGTCCTGCTCGCGCTGGTACTTGGGGGCGCGATCACCTCCGCACACGCGCAGTCGGCCGATCTGGTGTTGTGCGATCGGATCGCCGCTGACCCGGCCGATCCCGACAAGCCCGCCGACGTGAAAGGCGTCACCGAGATCGCGCCCGGCGATGTCGCGACCGCCATCAAGTACTGCCGTGTTGCTTCCGCCGGATCGCGCCGGGCGATGTACGCGCTCGGTCGTGCCTATGCGGCCGGCGGGCAGACCGCGGAGGCGATGGCCGCGTACCGTAAGGCCGCGGACAAGGGCTCGAGCGCAGCCATGGTCGAACTCGGCGTGGCTTACGCGACCGGCGTCGGGCTGCCGAAGGACGATGCCAAGGCGCGGCAGCTCCTGGAGCGTGCTGCGGCCGCGGGCAACCCGCGCGGTATCAGCAATCTGGCGGTGCTCGGCGGTGGGGCGTCGTCCGACCCCGTGAAAACCCGAGCCTTGCTTGCCAAGGGCGCGGAGAGTAACGCCGAGGCGCAATATCAGCTCGGCATGATGATGGCCGACGGTATCGGCGGTCCGAAAGACGATGTCGGCGCGCGAGCTCTGTTCGAGAAGGCGGCGGGGCAGGGGCACCCTGGTGCTCTGCTGCAAATGGGCGCGTTCGCCCAGGCCGGCCGCGGCGGTCCGAAGGACGGTGACGCGGCCAAGGCGTACTACGAGAAGGCTGCCGCGCTCGGCAATGCCGACGCCAAGGCGGCGCTGAAGCGGAGCGATTGCCCCTATGTGCTTAAGGACAAGCGCGGAAACATGGTGACAAACCTATGCTTCTAGGCAATCGACGCAGCCGCGCCTGACTGGCTTCAACCGAATCAACACACACTCGACCACGTCCTGGAGCGTCGGCGCCGCGCGCCCCTGATCCAGGTCAATCAAGGGGCGTAGCGTTCATGCAACAGACGCGGGACCGATTTCGAGTGCTGCCCCGGGGACATCGGCGCAGCGCGCCGGCTCATGGTCCGGCTGCGGCGCCCGCGCGGCAGGTGCTGTGCCCCGCGTCTATTGCATCCGCCCAGGCGGCCCGAGGATAGGCAATGAGCCAGCAGAAGAAGGGCATCGGTCTCCTGGTCAGTGCCATCGGAGTCGTGTTCGGCGACATCGGCACCAGCCCGCTCTACGCCCTGAAGGAAACCTTCGCCGGCCACCACCCGATTCCGGTGACGCCGGACAACATCTTCGGCGTTCTCTCGCTGGTGTTCTGGACCGTGATGCTGCTGGTGACGGTGAAGTACGTCATCGTCATCATGCGCGCCGACAACCACGGCGAGGGTGGCAGTCTGGCGCTTTTGGCGCTGGTGACCGAACTGACGCGCGGACGCCGCGTGCACTATCCCTTGATGATGCTCGGGGTGATCGCTGCCGCGTTATTCTACGGCGACAGCATGATCACGCCGGCGATCTCAGTGCTCAGCGCCGTGGAAGGCCTCGAAGTGGTCACGCCGGACCTGAAGGCCTATGTGGTGCCGATCACGGCCGTGGTGCTAACTCTGCTGTTTGCCATCCAGTCGCGCGGCACCGGATTGGTCGGGCGGCTGTTCGGCCCGGTCATGTGCATGTGGTTCCTGACGCTGGCCTTGCTTGGCATCGCCAACATCGTGCATGCGCCCGAAGTGCTCGAAGCGATCAGCCCCACCTTCGCGATCGAATTCGTGTTCCGTCATCCGCTGATGAGCTTCTACGCGCTCGGCTCTGTGGTGCTGGCCGTCACCGGCGGTGAGGCGCTGTACACCGACATGGGACACTTCGGCCGCTTTCCGATCCGTCTGGCCTGGTTCGGCCTGGTGCTGCCGGCGCTGCTGCTGAACTATTTTGGCCAGGGGGCTCTGCTGATCCACGATCCGTCGGCGATCCAGAACCCGTTCTTCCGGCTCGGGCCGGAATGGATGGTGGTGCCGATGGTCGGACTGGCGACGCTGGCGACCGTGATCGCGTCGCAGGCGGTGATCTCCGGCGCCTACTCGGTGGCGCGGCAGGCGATCCAGCTCGGCCTGCTGCCGCGGATGACGATCGTTCACACCTCGGGCGAAGAGGCCGGTCAGATCTACGTTCCGTTCACCAACTGGACGCTCTACCTCGCCGTGATGGCGCTGGTGGTGGGCTTCCAGTCATCGAGCAATCTGGCGGCGGCCTACGGCATCGCCGTGACCGGCACGATGATGATCGACACCATCCTGGTGTCGTTCGTCGCCGCTCTGCTGTGGCGGTGGCACCCGGCCGTGGTCGCGGTGGTGATCGGCACGCTGCTGCTGCTCGACTTTGCGTTCTTCGCCGCCAACATCATCAAGGTCGCGCAGGGCGGCTGGTTTCCGCTGTTCATCGGCTTCATCTCGTTCACGGTGCTGACGACCTGGCGGCGTGGGCGGGCGCTGGTGCGCAAGCAACTCAAGAAGCAGGCGGTGCCGCTGGACGTGGTGCTGCGCGCGCTTGGGCCAAACGTGTCGCGCGCCCGGGGCACGGCGGTGTTTCTGACCGCCGCGACCGATGGCGTGCCACCGGCGTTGCTGCATAATCTGAAGCACAATCAGACCGTCCATCAGCGGGTCATCCTGACGACGGTGAGCACGGCCGAAACGCCCTACGTGCCGGATAGCGAGCGCGTGCATATGACCGATATCGGCGACGGCTTCCATCGCCTGATCATCCGCTACGGCTTCATGCAGACGCCGGACGTTCCGGCCGCGCTTTCGCTGTGCAAACAGTTCGGGCACGAGTTCAACATGATGTCGACCTCGTTCTTCCTCAGCCGGGAAACCTACGTGCCGAGCCTCAATCCCGGTATGGCGCTGTGGCGCGAGCGGCTGTTCACGTTCATGACGCTGAACGCGACGCGGGCGACGACCTTCTTCAAGATTCCGACCGACCGTGTGGTCGAGCTTGGGACCCAGCTCGAGATCTGAGGGCGGCGATCAGGCAAGCCCGAGCGCAAAGGCGAGGGTGCCGACGGCGGCGTGCGAGGCGATCAGCGGCCAGATGTTGAGCGTGCGCCAGTACACGAATCCCCACACCACGCCGAGCAGGAAGGTGTTGAGTAGTAGGGCCGGATCGCCGTAGCAGAGGTGGATCAGCGAGAACAGCGCCGCCGAATACAGCACATAGGCCCAGCCGCCGTGCTCCATCCGGTCGGTGATCAGCTTCGGAATCGAGCGGCACACCACCTCCTGGCACGGACTTGATACCAGCACGTAGAACGGTGCAAAGCTGAGCCAGGCCGGCGGCTGCGCGTCGAAACTGAACAACCGGGTCTGCAGCAGCATCACCGCCGAGACCAGGCTGGTGACCGCTAGTGCGCCAAGCCAATGCCGCCATTGGTGCGGACGACCGAAGCCGAGTTCGGTGAAAGAGAAGCCCGCCCATAGGCACAGCCCAATGCACAGCGCCGACACCACGATCAGGGCGCCCATCCGGTACTCGAACGGCAGCAGCCCGAACTGGATGGCGAGGCCCGGCGCTGCCAGCAGCAGCGTCAGCCCGGCGAGCGGAGCGAAGCGGACAGCCGGATGCGGGGCCGCCGCGGTCTGGGTGGGAACTTGTCGCAAAAACGTCATGAGACCCATAATCCGGTATTAGCCGGTGGGTTCCAGTACGGAAGGCTCCGAGGTTAGCGGCGGGCGCCGGCCCCGACGCTGATGCTGCCGCCGAGCTTGACGCAGGTGGTCCCGCCTTCGACCTGGACGAAGCCCGGGCCGAACGCCGCGCATGGATTTCGCCCGGACGCGAGTGGACGCGTCGGCGCGCTGTTCGTTTCCGCGCGCGCCGCAGGCGCCGCCGATTTGTGCGGTTCCGCACCGGCTGAGGCCGGGATCAGGACGGCAAGGACGATCAGCATCCGTTTCATCGGTGCTGCTGTAGCGCCTTGGCGCTCATCTGGCCAGTCGCGGCAGATGTGGAGCCGGGTGGGCTTGCCCAAAACCTGCCGCAATCGCAACGCCGTGCTGAGTGGTGGAAGGACCAGGGCTGCGGCAGCCGGCGTGCTTGACGGCACCCGACGGCTCCGGTTTGAGGATCATCGCCGCGGGCGGCGGCCAGCCGCGTGTGGTACGGGGCAAGGGACGGGGATTTCGATGAGAACGATCATGGTACTTGCCGCGCTGCTCGTGTCGAGCGCGGCGCTGGCGCAGAGCAACGCACCGGCTCAAGGCACTGCGTCGGCCGCTACCAACGGGACGCCGATGGTCGGCGATCAGCCGCTGGTGCAGATCAAGCCGAAGGGCCACAAGGCGGCCAAGCACACGGCGGCCGCCAAGCCGTCGATTGCCGATCAGACGAAGGCGTGCCTCGAGATCGAGGACGCCACCAAGGAGCGGCTGGATTGCTTCGATGCGGTGTATCCGCCGAAGCCGAAGGCGACCAAGGCGGGCGCCAAAGCGAAGCCGGCCAAGACTGCGGCGGATTGTCGCCTGCTCAAGGAAGAGGACGAGCGGCTTGCCTGCTACAACGGCTTCTTCGACAAGGCGCCGGCCGCCGCTCCGAAGACCTAATCTCACTTAGCTGGTCGGCCTCAGCCGTTGAGCCCGGCCAGCGCACTGTCCGGATAGCGCGCACCGACGGCGGCTCCGGGCGGCAGCGCGTTGCGGATGGTCGCGAGATCCTCCGCGCTCAGCGACACCTCGGACGCACCGAGGTTCTCATCCAGCGTCGCGATCCGCCGCGTACCGGGGATCGGAATGATCCGATCGCCCTGGTGCAGCAGCCAAGCGATCGCAAGCTGCGCCGGCGTGCAGCGTTTAGCGGCCGCGAGTTGCCGGACCTTTTCCACGAGCTTCAGATTGGCATCGAGATTGTCGCCGACGAACCGCGGCGAGCGGCGGCGGTAGTCGTTCGCTTCGAAACCGTCGGCGCCGTTGATCGCGCCCGTCAGCATGCCGCGGCCGAGCGGCGAGTAAGCCACGAAGGCAATGCCGAGTTCGCTGCACGCCGGCAGCACCTCGGCTTCCGGATCGCGGGTCCACAGGCTGTACTCGCTCTGCACCGCTGCGATCGGATGCACGGCGTGCGCCCGGCGTAGCGTTGCGGCCGAACACTCCGAAATGCCGAGCGCGCGGACTTTGCCGGCCTCGACCAGCCGCGCCATCGTGCCGATGGTTTCCTCGATCGGCCGGTTGGTGTCGATCCGGTGCACGTAGTACAGATCGATCGCCTCGACGCCGAGCCGCTTCAACGAGGCGTCGCAGGCCCGGACGATGTACTCCGGCGAATTATCGATCGTGCGCTCGAGCACATTGTCCTGACGCACGATGCCGAACTTGCTGGCGATGCGCACGTCCGGGTGTGCACGTAAAAACGACGAGAGCAGTTGCTCATTGTGACCGCGGCCGTACATGTCGGCGGTGTCGTACAGCGTGACGCCGCGTTCGTAGGCATGCTCCAGCGTGCGCAGCGATGAGGCGTCGTCAGAGGAGCCGTAAAACTCCGGCGACATCCCCATGCAACCGAGGCCGATCTCACCGACGCTGATTCCGCTGCTACCGAGAATTCGCTGCTTCATCGCCACTCACTCCGACCTCAATGCACGGCACGATCTGACGCCGGAGTTATGTCACGGCGACGACAGGGCGCGCATTGAATTGGCGCAAACGAAGCTTCTCAGAGGGGCTGGTGAGTAGTTACCGTAAACGTCGATGCTGGAACGTATCGACGATCAGGCCGCCGCAGGGTCCATCGAAAACGGCGCGCTGCGCGGGCAGCAGGATTGCTCGACTTCACCATCCGCCCAGGCGCAACCGCCGCCGGCGCGCTTCGCCACATACAGCGCTCGGTCGACGCGTTCGAGCAGTTGCGCGGTGGTGATTCCAGCCAGCGTCGCATGACTGACGGCGATGCCGGCGCTGGCACCGATGCACACCGGCAGGTCCACCAGCAGATACGGCATCGACAGGTCGAACACCGCCTTGCGCGCCAAAGCCAGCGCTTCGTCGCGGCCCTGTTCGGCGCTCGCGACCGGCTTCAGCAGCATGAACTCGTCGCCACCGAACCGCGCGGCAACGCCGTCGGCTCCGACGCAGGCGGTTAGCCGCTCGGCGACCTGGCGGAGCAGATCGTCACCGGTGTGGTGACCATGGCGATCGTTGATCGGCTTGAAGCCGTCGAGATCGATCGCCACCACGGTGAAGTGACCCGCCATGCCCGACAGCGCCTGCAGGAAGCCGGCGCGGTTCGGCAGATCGGTGAGGAAATCGTGCGTCGCCTGCCGGGCCAGGCGGTGCTTGGTCTCGAGGCGCTCGGTGAATGCGGCGCTGAGATGCTTCGATGCTTCCCGCAGGGTCAGCCAGAACAGCACCAGCATGCCGGCGCCGATGTTGTAGGCGAGTTCGGGCCGCATCATTCCGGCGATCATGATCGGCGTCAGGAGTGCGGCGGAGGCAGTAAGAATGATCCACGGCCGGATTGCGGCCCGGGACACCATGCCCACGCAGTACGACATCGACAGTCCGAACGACACCCAGGCGCCCGGCCCGTCGCCGAGTTGTAGCGCACGGAACGACAGTGCGCCGAGCGTGAGGCTGAACAGCGTGGCACCAGCGCCGTACAAGCGCTCCCAGCGCACGACATCGGCATCGGTGAATTGCGCGGCGCGGGCTTTGTAGCGCAGGAGGGAAACAACGCGCGCGGTGGCCATGATGAAGATGCACAGCGAGATCACCGCGTAACCGGGATCGCCGCTGATCAGCGTCAGTGCCAAGGCTCCGGTGACGGACGTGACGCCGATCGCGGCCACTTGGGGCAGCGAGGTATAGAGCAATTCGACCAGCTCGCGGCGAATCCGCGGGTCGGGGTGCAGAAAACGGGACAACACCGGAAAGCGCATTGTCGCAACATCGTCGACAGTTCCTAATAAGCGATAGCAACTGCGCGCAATGTTGGTAACCGGGTGACCGTATCCTTAACGAAATGTTTGCGGTGAGCTGACTCTTTCGACGCGGCCCGGCCAGTCTAGGCGTTACACGGGCGGCCAGTTGCGGAGTGCCATGTCGGCGAGCTTGCGCAACTGATCGGAGGAGGCGCCGCTCGCTGCCTGCACCGCCATGCCCTGCAGGATCGCCGACACGTAGCGCGCCAAATCGCCGGCATCCGCGGTGGCGGGCAGATCACCGTCGGCGATCGCGCGGGCGAGGCGGTCTTGCAGGTCCTGCTCGCCCTTCGCGCGCCGCGCGGCCAGTTCCTGCTTGATCGTCTCGGCCGCTTCGCCGCAGCACAGCGCGCCTTGCACCGCGAGGCAGCCCGGGTTGCTGGGATCCGTCATCGCGGCGACCGCGCCGTACAGAATGTGTTCGACCACTTCGCGCGCGGTCGGCTTCTGCAGGCCGGCCTGATAGTAGCCGCCAGGGCCGTCGACGTAGCGGTCGAGGGCTTTCCGGAACAGATCTTCCTTGTTGCCGAACGCCGCATACAGGCTCGGCTTGGTGATCCCCATCGCCTCGGTGAGGTCGGCCATCGAGGTGCCTTCGTACCCCTTGCGCCAGAACACATGCAAAGCCAGGTCGAGCGCCGCATCGACGTCGAATTCGCGGGGGCGTCCCATGGCCATGGCTGGATCTCCAGAGATTTCTACCAACCGGTAGATAAGTCTCTTGACAGTGGATGTCGATAGTCCATTTATACCGGACGGTACGGATATGTGCGTCGCAGCATGGTCGAAACGCGTCTCGCCCTGCATTGCACCCACGAGTTACTGAAGTTGCTGGGCTTTTTGCAAGCCCGCTGTGGTTGAACGGGAGTCATCATGGCAAATAAGATTGGTCGAAATGTCGCGCTGAGTGCCGGGATTGTGGCGGCTTCGGTAGCTCTCGCGGGCGGCGCGGTGCTGATGGAGCGCACCGGGGCCGCGCAGGCGGAAACGGCCGCGGCGGCGCCGGCCGCTGTGCCGGTTTCGGTGGCGCTGGTCGAGGCCAAGGCCACGACCCCCTCGGATGAGTTCTCCGGCCGGCTCGAGGCGATCGAACGCGTGGAGATCCGCTCGCGGGTCGCCGGCGCCGTCCAGGAGATCCAGTTCCGGGAAGGCGCTCTGGTGAACAAGGGCGACCTGCTGGTCCGGATCGACCCGTCGCTCTACGCCGCCGAGGTCGATCGGGCCCAGGCGCAATTGTCGGCGGCCCGCGCGCGCGTCGTCTTCACCAAGGCCGACGTCGAGCGCAGCCAGCAGCTCTCCAGTTCCAGCATCACCCAGCGCGAGGTCGACAACCGCCTCAACGCCTATCGCGAGGCGGAGGCAAACCTCAAATCCGCCGAGGCGGCGCTGAAGACCGCTGAGCTGAACCTCAGCTACACCGAAATCCGCGCCCCGGTCTCCGGCCGGGTCGGCAAGGTGGAGATCACGGTCGGCAATCTGATCGCCGCCGGCCCGAGCTCGCCGCTATTGACGACGCTGGTCTCGGTCAATCCGATCTATGCCAGCTTCAATGCCGATGAGCAGGTCGTGACCCGCGCATTGAAGACGCTCGCTGATGAGAGAACGCCGGGCGCCATCGAACGCATCCCGGTCGAGATGACGACGATTGCGGGCGGGGCACCGGTGAAGGGCAAGATGCAGTTCATCGACAACCAGGTCGATCCGCGCTCCGGCACAGTGCGGGTGCGCGCGATGTTCGATAATGCCGACGGCCGGCTGATGCCCGGACAGTTCGCGCGGCTATCGATGGGGCAGCCGAAGCCCGAGCCGGCGCTGTTGGTCAGCGAGCGCGCAGTCGGCACCGACCAGAACAAGAAGTTCGTCATGGTGGTCGATGGCCAGAACCACGCCGAATATCGCGAAGTGACGCTCGGGGCGTCGGTCGATGGCCTCCGCGTGGTGGCGTCCGGGCTGAAGGCCGGCGAGCGCATCGTCGTCAACGGCCTGCAGCGGGTCCGTCCCGGCGTCACCATCAAGCCCGAGACGGTGGCGATGGACGCAGCCGCGAGCAAGACGGTGGCTCAGAACTAACCGTTACGGCTCCGCCGCCAAGGCGGAGCTGAACTTCCTTCTTCTCGTCAGACATCACGCGGCAGACGTCCCGTCCGCCGTGCAGGGATCATTGCGCTCGTGCGCGGGCGAACCGGCGGATCACAGCCATGAATTTCTCCAAGTTCTTCATCGATCGCCCGATCTTCGCCGGCGTGCTGTCGGCGGTGATCTTCCTCGCCGGCCTGTTGTCGATGCCGGTGCTGCCGATCTCTGAATATCCCGAAGTGGCGCCGCCGACGATCGTGGTGTCGGCGCAATATCCCGGCGCCAATCCGAAGGTGATCGCCGAGACTGTGTCGACGCCGATCGAGGAGCAGATCAACGGCGTCGAGAACATGCTCTATATGAGCAGCCAGGCGACGACCGACGGCAAGATGACGCTCAACGTCACTTTCCGGCTCGGCACCGATCCCGACAAGGCGCAGCAGCTGGTGCAGAACCGCGTCTCGCAAGCCGAACCGCGGCTGCCGGCGGAAGTCCGCGCGCTCGGCATCACCACCATCAAGAGCGCGCCCGACCTCACCATGGTCGTGCACCTCATGTCGCCGAACGACCGCTACGACATGACGTACTTGCGCAACTACGCGGTGCTCAACGTCAAGGATCGTCTGGCGCGGATTCCCGGCGTCGGCCAAGTGCAGTTGTTCGGCTCCGGCGACTATTCGATGCGGGTCTGGCTCGATCCGCAGAAGGTCGCCGAGCGCGGTCTGTCGCCGGCCGACGTGGTGCGCGAGATCCGCGCGCAGAACGTCCAGGCCGCGGCCGGGCAGGTGGGCAGCTCGCCGGGCGAGCCGGGGCTCGATCTGCAGCTCTCGGTCAATGCACAGGGACGGCTGCAGACCGAAGAGGAGTTCGGCGAGATCATCGTCAAGAACGGCGACAACGGCGAGGTGGTGCGGCTGCGCGATGTCGCGCGGATCGAGCTCGGCGCCGCCGACTACGCGCTGCGTTCGCTGCTCAACAACAAGTCCGCGGTGGCGGTGCCGATTTTCCAGTCGCCGGGCTCGAACGCGATCCAGATCTCCGACAACGTCCGTGCGACGATGAAGGAGCTGAAGGAGAACATGCCGGACGGCGTCTCCTACGACATCGTCTACGACCCGACCCAGTTCGTTCGCGCCTCGATCGAGGCGGTGATCCACACGTTGCTCGAAGCGATCGCGCTGGTGGTGCTGGTGGTGATCCTGTTCCTGCAGACCTGGCGCGCGTCGATCATCCCGCTAATCGCGGTGCCGGTGTCGGTGGTCGGGACCTTCGCGGTGATGCACGTGTTCGGTTTTTCGATCAACGCGCTGACCTTGTTTGGCCTGGTGCTGGCAATCGGCATCGTGGTCGACGACGCCATCGTCGTGGTCGAAAACGTCGAGCGCAACATCGAACGCGGCCTCGGCCCGAAGGAGGCAGCCTATCAGGCGATGCGTGAGGTGACGGGGCCGATCATTGCGATCGCGCTGGTGCTGGTCGCGGTGTTCGTGCCGCTCGCGTTCATCACGGGTCTCACCGGGCAGTTCTACAAGCAGTTCGCCTTGACGGTGGCGATCTCGACGGTGATCTCCGCCTTCAATTCGCTGACGCTGTCGCCGGCGCTCGCGGCGCTGCTGCTGAAGGGCCATGACGCGCCGAAGGATGCGCTGACAAAGGCGATGGACAAGGCGCTCGGCTGGTTCTTCGTTCGCTTCAATCGCTTCTTCACCCGCAGTTCGGAAGCCTATGGCGGCGGCGTTCGGCGCGTGGTGTCGCGCCGTGCAGCGGGCATGGGGCTGTATCTGCTGCTGGTCGGCGCGACGTTCTATCTGTTCCACGCGGTGCCGGGCGGGTTCGTGCCGGGGCAGGACAAGCAATATCTGGTCGGCTTCGCGCAGCTTCCGGACGGCGCCACGCTGGACCGCACCGAGGAGGTGATCCGCCGGATGGGCGAGATCGCCCAACAGGAGCCCGGGGTCGAGAACTCGATTCAATTTCCCGGCCTGTCGATCAACGGCTTCACCAACTCGTCGAACTCCGGCATCGTCTTCATCGGCCTGAAGGACTTCGCCGAGCGCAAGGACAAGTCGCTGAGCGGCAATGCGATCGCACTGTCGCTGAACAAGAAGTTCGCCGGCATCCAGGATGCGTTCATCGCCATGTTCCCGCCACCACCAGTGGCGGGGCTCGGCACCATCGGCGGATTCAAGCTGCAGATCGAGGATCGCGCGGGGCTCGGCTACGAGGCGCTCAACGAGGCGACCAAGGCGTTCGTCGCCAAGGCAAGCGCGCAGAAGGAGCTGGCGGGGCTGTTCACCAGCTATCAGATCAACGTGCCGCAGCTTTATGCCGACGTCGATCGCACCAAGGCCCGGCAGCTCAACGTGCCGGTGACGTCGATCTTCGAGACGATGCAGATCTATCTCGGATCGCTCTACGTCAACGACTTCAACAAATTCGGCCGCACCTATTCGGTGCGGGTGCAGGCCGACGCCAAGTTCAGGGCGCGGGCGGACGATATCGGCCAGCTCAAGGTGCGTTCGGACTCCGGCGAAATGATCCCGCTGTCGACGTTGTTGCGGGTCAAGGAAAGCGCCGGGCCGGAGCGGGCGATGCGCTACAACGGCTTTCTCACCGCCGACCTCAGCGGCGGCGCTGCTCCGGGTTTCTCGACCGGGCAGGCGCAGGCCGCGATTGAGCGGGTCGCCAAGGAGACGCTGCCGAAGGGCACCTCGTATGAGTGGACCGAGCTGACCTACCAGGAGATCATCGCCGGCAATTCGTCGCTGATCGTGTTCCCGGTGGCGCTGCTGCTGGTGTTCCTGGTGCTGGCCGCGCAGTACGAAAGCCTGACGCTGCCGCTGTCGATCATCATGATCGTGCCGATGGGCCTGCTCGCCGCGATGTTTGGCGTCTGGATCAGTAAGGGCGACAACAACGTCTTCACTCAGATCGGATTGATCGTTCTTGTCGGTCTGTCGGCCAAGAACGCCATCCTGATCGTCGAATTCGCGCGCGAGCTCGAATTCGCCGGGCGCAAGCCGATCGAGGCGGCGATCGAAGCCAGCCGCTTGCGACTGCGGCCGATCCTGATGACCTCAATGGCCTTCATCATGGGCGTGGTGCCGCTGGTGACCTCGACCGGGGCCGGCTCCGAGATGCGCCACGCCATGGGTGTCGCGGTGTTCGCCGGCATGATCGGCGTCACGGCATTCGGCATCTTCTTCACGCCGATGTTCTACGTGCTGCTGCGCGCCCTGACCGGCAACCGGCCGCTGACGCAGCATGGCGAGGGGACGGTCGATCACGCCGCGCCCTTGGCGCCGGCAGCGCACGACGCCGAACCGCGTCGGCAAACGGCGATCGGTTCGCATCCCTGATGCGCCCCGATCAGCTCAGACGGCGGAGGCGGACTTATTGGACCTGTTCGGCCTGTCCGCGTGCGAACGGCGCGGCGTCCTCGCCCAGGGTCTGGCTCGCGATCCATCGCGTGACGGCGCGGAGATCGCCACCGCTGTCACGATAGGCCCGGAGCTGGGCATCGGCCGAGCTGCCGCGCTCCAGGATCTCGCGGCATCCTTCGACCTCTTTGGCGCAGCCGAGGTCTTTGGCATGCGGCAGCACCCGAGCGATCACCTGGTCGAGAAACTCGCGGATTTCGATCGGACCATTCTTCGACGCAAAGATGCAGTCGGTGCCGTAGCGCTGAGCACGCCACTTGTTTTCGACCGCGATCGCGCGTTCGACGTTGCCGACCTTTTGGGCTGCAGTCGGGTGCTCGCAGAGATACTTGATCAGGGCCCGGTACAGCGACGCGATCAGCACCGCGTCTTCAAGCCGCGTACACACGTCCGGTGCGCGAAGCTCGAGGGTGGGGTGACGCAGCGACGGCCGTAGCGCCCACCAGACGTAGCTTTCGTCCGGCATCACGCCCGATCGCACCAACGCCTCGACATAGGCGTCGTACTCGGCCTGAGTGGTGAACAACTCCGGCAGGCCGGTGCGGGGCAATTCGTCGTAAGCAGCAAGGCGATAGCCGCGCAGGCCGGTCTCCTTGGCGTTCCAGAATGGCGATGACGTTGCCAGCGCGATGAACAGCGGCAGATACGGGATCATCGCCCGCATTACCGCCACGCGCTCGACCGGCGGCGGAATCTGGACGTGAACGTGCATGCCGCACAGCATGTTACGGTGACCGATGGTCCGCAGGTCCTCGATCATTTCCGCATAGCGCGGCTTCGGGCTCGGCTTGGAGAACCGCCACGACGCGGTCGGGTGGGTGGCGCTGGCCATGATTACCAGGCCGTGTTGCGCCGCCGCTGCCGCCACTTCATTGCGCAGGAAGCGCAGCTCCTCGCGGGCATCGCTCGGATCGACGTGGACATTGGTGGCCACTTCGATCTGCGCCTGCAGCATCTCCCGCATCGCCTGACCACCGGTCGACCAGCTCGCGGCCTCGAACAGGATGTTCGGCGTCTGCATGGCGACTTCGAACGTCTTTGCGTCGGCGAGAAAATACTCTTCCTCGATGCCGAACGAATAGGCCGCATTGGCATCGATGCCGATCGCAGACCGGATCACCAAATGCTGCTGATTGGCGCTCAGGTTGAGCCTGAGCTTGTCCAGGATCTTCGGATCAAACATGGGTCTGCAACCAAGCTTCGAGGAGGGCGGCCTGCCACAGCCGCGAATGACCTTTCGGACTCATTTCTGTTTCGGGATGATCGAGCATGTGATCGATGAACTCAGGACGATACAGGCCGCGGCTGCGCGCGGCGGACGAGGACAGGGTGTCGCGAACGTAGTCGAGGAATTCTCCACGCAGATGCCGCAGGGCCGGCACCGGGAAATAGCCCTTCGGCCGGTCGATGACCTCCGCAGGAAGCAGCGCCCGGGCCGCCTTCTTGAGAATGGATTTGCCGCCGTCGCCGAGCTTGAGCGAGGTGGGTAGCCGGGCGGCCAGTTCGACCACCTCGTGGTCGAGAAAGGGGACGCGCGCTTCGAGGCCATGGGCCATGGTCATGTTGTCGACCCGCTTGACCGGATCGTCGACCATCATGATTTCGGCGTCGATCTGCAGCGCCTTGTCGACCGGCGAACTCGCCGAGGTGCGGTCGAAGAAGCTCTCGACGAACTCCGAGCTGTAGTCGTCCGACACCAGATCCGGCGTCAGCAGTTTGGCTAGGTCGGAGTGCTTCCAGTCGAAATACACTTCGCGATACTGGTCGGAGGCATTATTTGCGGTGAGCAGGGAAGGGTACCAGCTATAGCCGCCGAACACTTCGTCAGCGCCCTGACCGCTTTGCACCACGGTGACCCGCTTGGCGACCTCTCGGGACAACAGATAGAAAGCGACGGCGTCGTGGCTGACCATCGGCTCGGACATCGCCTGGATCGCGTCCGGCAGATGCTGCAGAGCCTCCCGGCCGTCGATCCTGATCTGCTCGTGGGCGGTTGCGAAGTGCTTCGCCACCAGATCGGAATAATAGAACTCGTCTCCGCGGTGCTCGCCGATACTGTCGAAGCCGATCGCGAAGGTTTTGACGTCGGCATGGCCGAGTTTGGCGAGCAGGGCGACGATCAGCGACGAGTCGAGGCCGCCGGACAGCAGGACACCGACCGGGACGTCGGCGACGCGGCGGCGATCGACCGCGTTCAGCATCGCGTCGGTGACCGCTTCGGTCCACTCCTGCTCGGTCATCGCCCGATCGTCGCGCCGAGCGCCGACCGCGAAATTCCAATAGCGCCGCGTGGTCCTCGATCCATCGGGCTCCAAGGTCAGAATCGTGGCGGGTTCGAGCTTCTTGACGCCACGCAGGATGGTGCGCGGCGGCGGCACGGCGGCATGGAAGCTGAAGAAGTGATGCAATCCCACCGGATCGAGCGACGTATCGACGTCGCCGCCCGCGAGCAGCGCGGGCAGGTCGGACGCGAAGCGGAAATAGTCGGGGTGATCGATGTAGTACAGCGGCTTGATGCCGAGGCGATCGCGCGCCAGCACCACACGGCCACTGTCGCGCTCCCACAGCGCAAAGGCGAACATGCCCTTGAATCTGGTGACGCAATCGGCGCCCCAGGCGTGATAGCTCTTGAGGATGACTTCTGTGTCGCCTTGCGAAAAGAACCTGTAGCCACGCTGCGTCAGCTGTTCGCGCAGCTCGCGGAAATTGTAGATGCAGCCGTTGAAGACGATGCCGAGGCCGAGTTCGCTATCGATCATCGGCTGCTGCGAAGCGGCGGCCAGATCGAGAATGCTGAGGCGGCGATGCCCGAACGCCATGTTGCCTTGTGCGAACAATCCTTCCGCGTCAGGTCCGCGCCGATGCATCGCGCGAGTGACGGCCTTCAATGACGAAATCGAGGGCGCGCCACGCATGCGGATCTCTCCGCAGATTCCACACATCTTTCTCCGGGGCCTCCGTTGCCGATGTTTTAAGCTCGCTCGACAACATTCTGGGCAACCGTGGGTTCCTGCGGCAGATGCGCCGTTGGGAGCGCGAACGGGCGGATTTCGACTGGCCGCGAGGGGCGTGAAATCAGCACGTGATTAGCAGGGACTTCGGACCAATGCTGTTCGGTGTCGAACGGCTCCGATGCTACGACCAGCGGGCCGTCATCGCGATAATACAGTGTGTTGGCGGTGTCGTTGTGCGCGAAGCGGAAGGCGTAGAGATCGTGCCCGTTCGCCAGCGCCGACGTAAACCGCATCCGTTCGCGCAGGCCGTCTTCGTCGACCAATGCGCTCAGCGCGCGCATCACGCGCTGCGTCGCGCCGATCGGATCATGCTCCAAGCCTTCGCCCATCATTGCCAGAAACACCGCTTCGGAATCGGTGGTGCCGAGCCGCGACGGATACAGATGATCCGGGATCATCGCCTCGACCTTGCGCCGCAATCGGCTCCAGCTGCCGATGAAGCCGTTGTGCATGAACATCCACCGTCCGCACGCGAACGGGTGGCAGTTCTGCCGCGTCACCGCCGTTCCAGTCGCCGCGCGGACGTGGGCGAAGAACATATGCGACTGCAGGTGCCGGCAGAGATAACGCAGGTTCTCGTCCGACCACGCCGGCCGGGTCTCGCGATAAAGCCCCGGCTCGGGATGAATGCCGTACCAGCCGAGCCCGAAGCCGTCGCCGTTGGTGCTGCCGGCGGATTCCCGGGCGCGGAGGCTCTGATTGATCAGGGAGTGGACCGGTTCGGTGACGTAGCTGTCGAATGACGTTTCTTCTCCGCGGTATGCCAGCCAGCGGCACATCGATTCACCTCGAATTTCATTTGGCGCAACGGCGCACATCGCTGGTCAACCCGAGCGCGGGAGACCAGTTCCGCAGGGGGCACTGCACGGGGATAGGAACTGCCGTGGAGGATCCGGGTTAGCGGGCACGATCCCGTCCATTGAAGCATCGCCGCGCGCATGAACATCCTCGACCCGCAAGGTCCGGTCGCGTACGGGAACTCGACCATCCTGATCGACTCCGTGGTGATCATGCTGGCGATCGTGGTGCCGACGATCGTCGCAATCCTGGCCTTCGCCTTTTGGTTCCGCGCTTCCAATCCGCGCGCCAGACATCGGCCGGAGTTCACCTATTCGGGCCGGATCGAACTGGTGGTGTGGTCGATTCCGACGCTGACCATCATCCTGCTCGGCGGCGTCACCTGGATCGGATCGCATCAGCTCGATCCTGCCGCGCCGGTCGAAGGCACCGGCAGCCCGGTCCGCATCCAGGTGGTGTCGATGGACTGGAAGTGGCTGTTCATCTACCCGGATCAACGCATCGCGACGGTCAACACGCTGACCGTGCCGGTCGGCGTGTCGCTGCAGTTCGAGCTGACGTCGGCGAGCGTGATGAACGCGTTCTTCATCCCGCAGCTCGGCAGCATGATCTACACCATGAACGGCATGGTGACGCGTCTTAACCTGCGCGCCGATGCCGAGGGCGATCTGCGCGGGTTGTCGTCGCATTTCAGCGGCGACGGCTTTCCCGACATGACATTTCCGGTGCACGTGGTCTCGACCATGGCGTTTCCCGACTGGGTCGCCGAAACCGACAAGAGCGGCCGCGAGCTCAACGCTGACAGCTATAAGGACCTGATGAAACAGGCGCCGGAAAGCGGCACGCCGACCTATCGGCTAGCTGATCCGTTGCTGTTTCACGCGATCAGCACCCAGCAAATCCCGCCACAGCCGGGACCGCGGCCGACCGAACAAGGCGCGCCGTCCCACATCGAAGCGAATTGGGGAGCCAACGCGATATGCTCGGCAAGCTCGACTGGTCGGCCATTCCGATTGATCAGCCAATCCCGCTGATCGCTGCGGCGATCGTGATGGCGGCGATCCTTACCACGCTGCTGTGGGCGGGGATCAAGGGCTACTTTCCATATCTTTGGCACGAATGGATCACCAGCGTCGATCACAAGCGGATCGGCGTGATGTACGTGCTGCTGGCGATGGTGATGCTGCTGCGCGGCGGCACTGATGCGATCATGATGCGAACCCAGCAGGCGGTCGCCTATCAGTCGCCGGGATATTTGCCGCCCGAGCACTACAACCAGATCTTCTCGGCGCACGGCACGATTATGATCTTCTTCGTCGCCATGCCGTTCGTGATCGGGCTGATGAACCTGGTGGTGCCGCTGCAGCTCGGTGTCCGTGATGTGGCGTTTCCGACTTTGAACTCGGTCGGGTTCTGGCTGACCGCGAGCGGAGCGCTGCTGGTCAACCTGTCACTGGTGATCGGCGAATTCGCCCGCACCGGTTGGCTGCCGTTTCCGCCGCTCTCCGAACTGAGCTATTCACCCGGCGTCGGCGTCGACTATTACGCCTGGGCGTTGCAAATCTCCGGCATCGGCACGCTGGTGGCCGGGATTAACCTCGTCACCACGGTGCTCAAGCTGCGGACCCGCGGCATGACCTACTTGCGGATGCCGATGTTCTGCTGGACGACGCTGGCCTCGAACTTGCTGATCGTCGCAGCGTTCCCGATCCTTACCGCCACCTTGGCGATGCTGCTGCTCGACCGCTACCTCGGCTTCCACTTCTTCACCAACGAGGCCGGCGGCAACATGATGATGTTCATGAACCTGATCTGGGCCTGGGGGCATCCGGAGGTTTACATCCTGGTGCTGCCGGCCTTTGGCGTGTTCTCCGAAGTGGTGTCGACGTTCTCCGGCAAGCCGCTGTTCGGCTATCGCTCGATGGTGCTGGCGACGATGGCGATCTGCATCATCTCGTTCATGGTGTGGCTGCACCACTTCTTCACCATGGGGGCGGGGGCAACCGTCAATGCGGTGTTCGGCATCGCCAGCATGATCATCGCGGTGCCGACCGGCGTGAAGATCTACAACTGGCTGTTCACAATGTATGGCGGCCGGATCCGGTTCGAGACGCCGATGCTGTGGGCGGTCGGCTTCATGGTGACGTTCATCATCGGAGGCCTCACCGGCGTTCTGGTTGCGGTGCCGCCGGCCGACTTCCAGCTCCACAACAGCATGTTTCTGGTGGCGCATTTCCATAACGTCATCATCGGCGGCGTGCTGTTCGGCGCGTTCGCCGGCTACACCTACTGGTTTCCCAAGGCGTTCGGCTTCCGCCTGCACGAGGGTCTCGGCAAGGCCGCATTCTGGTTCACGCTGATCGGCTTCTACGTCACCTTCATGCCGCTGTATGTCGCCGGCCTGCTCGGTATGACGCGCAGGCTGCAGCACTACGACGTCGCCGCGTGGCATCCTTGGATGATCGTGGCGGCGATCGGCACCGGGATCATCAGCATCGGCGTGGTGCTGCAGATCGTGCAGTTCGTCGTCAGCATCCGCCACCGCGACGAGTTGCGCGATCGCACCGGTGATCCGTGGGATGGCCGTTCGCTGGAATGGGCCACAGCGTCACCGCCGCCGGTGTTCAACTTCGCGGTCACCCCTGATGTTACGGGCGAGGACGCGTATTGGGCCGCGAAGCAGAAGGCGCAGGAGCACGGCCTCGAAACCCGCAAGCAGGACTATCGCGACATCGAGATGCCGCGCAATTCGCCGACCGGCATCGTCTGCGCGTTCTTCGCCACGGTGATGGGCTTTGCGATGGTGTGGCACATCTGGTGGATGGTGGTGCTCGGGGGCATCGGCGCGTTTGCCACCTTCGTGGTGTTCGCCTGGCGTGACCACGACGAATACGTCATTCCCGCCGCCGAGGTCGAACGGATCGACCGCGCCAATATCGCCGAGCGCAAGTCGGCGCTGAGCGCTGTGGGTGCGTCATGACCGGGGTCGCGCTGTCGCATGGTCAGGCAGACCCGCACCATCTGGGCGGGCTGCAGTCGGTTGGCGCCAGCCACGCCGGGCCGGCCTCGAAGCGGATCGTGGCCGGCTACGGCTTCTGGATCTTCCTATTGTCCGACATCGTGATGTTCTCGTGCTTCTTTGCGAGCTACGCGGTGCTGTCGGGCGCCACCGCCGGCGGGCCTGCCGGTGCGCAGCTGTTCGATCTCCGCAACGTCGCGATCGAGACGGCTTGCCTGCTGCTGTCGAGCTTCACCTGCGGCATGGCGAGCCTCGCCGCTGCGGTCGGCAGCCAGCGCTGGTTTCAGGTCGCGATGGCGGCGACCGGTATGCTCGGCGCCGCGTTTCTCGGACTGGAGTTGCGCGAGTTTGCCGACTTGGTGGAGCAGGGGGCCGGCCCGACCCGCAGCGCGTTTCTGTCGGCATTCTTCACGCTGGTCGGCTGCCACGGCCTGCACGTCACCGCGGGCGTGCTGTGGCTGCTGACGATGATGGCTCAGGTGTTCGCCAAGGGCTTCCGGGCCGACATCTGCCGGCGGCTGTTGTGCTTCGCGCTGTTCTGGCACGCGCTCGACATCATCTGGGTGGCGATCTTTTCGATGGTCTATCTGTTGGGGAGCGGCACATGAGCGAGCAGCGAAGCGGGCACGGCGGCGAGCTCTATGACGTGGCGCCCGGCGATGAAGAGGAAGTCCGCATCGGCCCGCGACTGCTCGGCTATGGTATCGGCCTCGGCCTGTCGGTTCTGCTCACCGCGACGTCGTTCTTCATCGCCGGCACGGATCTGGTGTGGCAGCCGAGCATCCCGGTAGCGATCGCGGTGCTGGCGATCGCCCAGATGGGCGTGCAGCTTGTCTTCTTCCTGCACATCACCACCGGTCCCGATAACACCAACAACGTGCTGGCGCTCGCCTTCGGCAGCCTGATCGTGCTTCTGGTGGTTGGCGGCTCGATCTGGATCATGGGCCACCTCAATCACAACATGATGCCGATGGAGCAGATCATGCGGATGGGCGGCTGAGGCAATCCGATCAGCTCGGCGCGCCGAGCGGTACGCGAACAAACAGCGCGGTGCCGTGTCCGGTTTCGGTTTCCAGTTCGACGGTGCCGTCGACCAAGGCAAGTCGCTCCCGCATGCCGACAAGTCCGAGTCGGCGGGACGAATGCTCGTCGGCCTGTTCAGGAGGGATGCCGCAGCCGTCGTCCTCGATGATGCAGATCACGTCGCTGCCGCGGAATTCGAGGATCACGCCGACCCGGGTCGCATGGGCGTGGCGGACCACATTGGTGATGCCTTCCTGCACAATCCTGTACAGCGCGCTTTCGATATCGGCCGGTAGCCGTCGTTCGCCGAGACCGAGATGCAGATCGAACACCAGGCTGCAATGCGGCTCCCAGCTTGCGACCAGTTGGGACACGGCGTCTTCGAGCCCGAGCGTGTCGAGCGCGGTCGGCCGTACTTCCCATGCCACCCGGTGCAGGCTGGTGCTGAGATCGTTGACGATGTGCTTCAGCGACGCGACCTTTTCCGCGAGGCTGGCGGCCGTGGGCGTGCCGCGCGCGAGCGCATCCAGGCCGAATTGAACCAGGGTGACCATCTGCCCGAGATTGTCGTGCAGTTCCCGCGCGATGCGTTTTCGCTCGGTTTCCTGGTCGACCATGGTCTGCCGCAGCACCTTGAGCACGTCGGCTTCGGCCGCGGCGCGGCGTTCGCTCTGCACGACCAGCTTCCGCGCCGTGGTGCGGCATTCCACCAGTCGGCGGTCGAGGGTCGCCAGCGTCCTTGCCTGGCGGGTCGCGTAGCGCATCGCCCGTTCGAGCACGATGGCATCGAACTCACCCTTGACCAGGTAATCATTGGCGCCGACCTCGGTCGCCGCCTGATCGACCATCGGGTCGCCGTGGCCGGTCAGCACGATGATCGGCTTGATGTTGCCGCGATCGCGCGCGTCGCGGATCAGATCGAGCCCGCTGCGCGGACCGAGGCGAAAGTCGACGAGATAGAGATCGTGCTCTTTGCGATCGATCGCGGCCGCCGCCTCGTCGAACCGCGATACCCAGTCGAGCGTTGCGCGAAACCCGGGGATCTTCTGCAGCATCCGCTGCATCGTCAGGTATTCGATCTCCGCATCGTCGACGAGCAGGATTCGGGACGCGATCGCGCTCACGGCCGATAAGCCTCCGTGGTCGGAAGCGAGGCCGTGTTCATCCAGAAATGCCAGAGCGAGCGGATCGCCTCGACGTAGTCGGCGATATTGGCCGGCTTGACCAGATAGGCGTTGAAGCCGATCGAATAGGCTTCGGTGATGTGCTTGGCACTTTCCGACGTCGACAGTGCAATCACCACCAGATGCCGCACCGTCTCGTCCTGCCGCAACAGCCGCACGACTTTCCGGCCATCGAGCCGCGGCATGTTGAGGTCGAGCAGCACGAGCGCAGGGGTGGGTGCGTCCGCGCGGCCGGCGAACCGGTTGCGGCCATAGATGTAATCCAGCGTCTGCTCGCCATCGCTGACGAACCGGAGATCGGCGGCAATCGAGGCCCGCGCGAAGACTTCGGTCAGGATCAGCTTGTCGTAGTCGTGGTCTTCCGCCACCAGCACCGTCGGAAGTGTGCGCTCGCGGGTCATTTCAGCTCTCCGTCGTGTCCTGCTCGCGCAACGGGAGCGTGAAGGTGAACACCGATCCCTGTCCGACGTGGCTCTTTGCCGAAATCGTGCCGCCGTGCCGATGGACGATCTTGCGGCAGATCGCCAGTCCTATCCCGGTGCCTTGATATTCGTCCGGACCGTGGAGGCGCTGAAACGGCTCGAAGATCTGCTCGCGGTATTGCTCATCGAAACCAATTCCGTTATCGGCGATCGTGATGCGCGCTCTCCGTATGTTCGCGCCGGCAGGCGCCGGCGGCGGGCTATCGACCGTCGCTGCGATGGTCACGCGCGGCAGCCGCTCGGCATCGCGATACTTCACCGCATTGCTGATCAGGTTCTGCAGCAATTGCCGGATCTGGCTGCCGTCGCATAGCACCGTGGGAAGCGGATCCGAGACGACTTCGGCACGTGCATCCTGCAGCATCGGCTTCAGATCGGACAGCACCTCGGCCAAAATCTGGTTGAGGTCGACCGGTTGCAGCGGCCGGGCCTGCCGGCCAATCCTGGAGTATTCGGCCAGATCGTTGATCAGCGCGCGCAATCGGCGCGACGACGCCTCGATCCCATTCACCATTACGCTGAGGCGGCTCCGCGCTTCGGGGAGCAATAGATCGCTCAACAGGCCAGCGAATGCTTCGATGTGGCGCAGCGGCTCCTTGAGGTCGTGGGCTGCGACATAGGCGAACGATTCCAGCTCGTCGTTACTGCGGGATAGTTCGCGGTTGGCATTCTCCAGTTCCTCGGCGCGGCCGAGAATGACATCGACCACGAGGTCGCGGATCTCTTCCGCCGCGACGATTTCATGGCTACGCCAAGGGCGCGATCGGTCGCGGACTTCCTCGCGCCAAGCCTCGAACGACGCGCGGGTCTGTAGGCGCTTGCCCCGCGGGCCGATCTGTACCGGCTTGTGCGGATCGCCACCCCAGGTCACGGTCTGCGCCACTTCCGGCCGGAACCACAGCATCAGGGTCGTCGAGGCCCGCCCCAGGGGGACGGCGAGCAGGCCGCTGGCGATGTCGGAATACACCTCGGCCTCGGGAAAGCTCGCCGAGAGCTGCTGGGTTTGAAAGATGCCGCGCGACTCGCGGTGCGACAGCCATGACGCCAGAGCCTGGATCTCGTCGGCGGATGGGGTTCGTCCGAAGGCGGTGACACCGTCGAAGCTGCTCAGCGCAAATCCGGATGCGCCCATCAAGGTGAGCATTTCGTCGCTGACGCGGCTGAGGCCGGCGGTGAGGCCTTGCTCGTCGCCGAGCTCGTGCAGCAGCCTGTTCTGGATGGCGCGCATCCGCACGCTGTGGCGGACGATTTCGGCTTCCTCGAGCACGCCGATCTGCCAAGTCAGCACCTGGGCGATCAGTTCGCAGGCCTGACGGACTTCGTAGGAGACGAAGCGCGGCGTCAGATTGTGGCAGGAGATCATGCCCCAGAGCCGGCCGTCGCGCACGATCGAGATCGACATCGCGGCGTGCATGCCCATGTTGACCATGTACTCGAGATGGGTCGGGGATACGCTGCGCAGCACCGAGAAGCTGAGATCGATCGGGCCGCCGACCTGCGGGTTGACGTCAGGCACCAGCGGCGAGGGGCGATACCCGATGTTCGGAATGATGCGGACGGGATTGATCGTGTACAGCGCGCGCGATTGCGCGGGGATGTCGGACGACGGAAAGTGAAAGTCCATCAGCGACGGAATTCCGGTGTCACGGTCTTCGGCGATCACCTGACCGCTCCAGTCGGCCGCGAACCGGTACACCTTGATCCGGTCGAATCCGGTGATGCGGCGGACTTCGCTGGCTGCAATCCGGCAGGCGGCCGGCAAATCGGCCGCGGTCTGCAGACGACGGATCGCAACGCGCACACTGCGGAAGAACTCGTTCGTGTAGCGCGACTCGTCGCGTGGCTCGAGTTCGAGAATGACCAGGGATTCGTGCCGGTGCAGAATGCCGTTGAACGCGCGTTCTCCTTCAGACGTCGCGACGTCCACCCGGATCGGGTTCATGGCCGCCGTATCGCCGCCGTAGAGAACGTGCGTCAGCCGCGCGAAGCTGGCAGCGGTGATGTGGTTGGCGATCGACACGTCGAGCAGCGCAGCAGGCGACTGCCCGAGCAGATCCTCCGCGTTGGCACTGACGGATACAATCCGCAGATCGGCATCGACTAACGCGAACAGATAGCCGTGGGGTTGGATCGCGCCGGGAATATGAATCGGTTCGCGGTCGCACTCGGTAAGGTCAAGCGCGAGCCGCCCGCTCGGATCTGTCACTGCTGCACCGGGCGGGCCCGGATTTGATGAAGAGCTCATCGTTCATCCTGCCCATGATCGCCCGCAACCGGCAGCGTGAACCAGAAGGTCGAACCTTTCCCCGCAATGGTGTCGACACCGACACGTCCGCCATGACGCTGAACGATCTTACGACAGATCGCGAGGCCGATGCCGCTGCCCTCGTAGTCGTCTGGACCGTGCAGCCGCTGGAACGGTTCGAACACCTGATCGATATATTTCTTGTCGAAGCCGATGCCGTTGTCGGTGACGCAGATCCGGATGGCCGGCTCCACTCCGATCTCGGGACGCCCGCCATTGTCGTCCGGTTCTGCATAGACGTGAATTCGGCACGGCCGCGCCGGATCGCGATATTTGAGCGAGTTCGCGATCAGATTCTGCAACACCTGACGGATCTGGTTATGGTCGCAGCGCGCAAACGGCAGCCGGTCGGCCTGGATCTCGGCGCGTGCTTCCGCGATCCGCGGCTGCAGGTCGGCCAACACTTCGTTGAGGACCGTTTCGAGCGACACCCAGGATAGCGGCTTCGATCGCCGGCCGAGCTGCGAAAATTCCGCCAGATCGTTGATCAGATTGCGCAGCCGCCGCGACGATTTCTCGATGCCACTGACCATGACGCCGAGGCGCTCATCCCCCATTTCGTGGATGTTGTCGGCGAGCAGACCGGCGAATGCCTCGATATGGCGAAGCGGCTCCTTGATGTCGTGCGAGGCCACGTGGGCGAACGATTCCAGCTCTTCGTTGCTGCGGGCGAGCTGGGTGTTGATGCGTTCCAGCTTTTCGGTGTTGCGCAGAATGACGTCGATGATCAGGTCGCGGATTTCGACGGCGGCGGCAACTTCGTGCGGCTGCCATGCGATTGCCCGGCCGTGGGTCTGCTCGGTCCAAGCGGCGAACGAGGTGCGCGGCCGCAGGCGCCCGGATTCGGCTGTCACCGACTTGTCGGGATTGCCCGCCCAATACACCGTCTGCGCCACTTCGGGCCTGAACCACAGCATCACTCGGCGGGGCGGTGTGCGCGACAGCGGTACGGCGAGAACGCCACTCGCAACCTCGGCGCAGGCGCCGGCTTCCGGAATGATGGTCGACAGTCTGTCGGTCTGGAACAGTTCGCTGCCGCCGGACCGGCCGGCCAGTTGTGCCAGTTGATCAATGATCGGCCCGGGCGGGGTTTGCCCGATCGTGATCACGCCTTCGCGGCTGTGGAGGCAAAGGCCGGATGCTCCCATCAGCTCGAGCAGCGCTTCGCTGTTGCGCGCGAGTCCCGCTCGATGATCGTGCAGTTGTTCGATGTCGTTGATCAGGCTGCGCTGGATCGCCTGGCCTTTGAGCGTCTGGCGCGTGATCGCTTGCTCTTCCATGACCCCGATCTGCCAGGCCAGCACCTGGGCGACCAGTTCGCAGGCCTGACGGCCGTCGAGATCGACGTAGTTCGGCTTCCGGTGATGGCAGGCGATCAGCCCCCACAGCCGCTCGCCCCGCAAGATCGAGATCGACATCGTGCCGTGCATGCCGATATTGCGCATGTATTCGAGATGGACGGGCGACACGCTGCGCAGGATCGCAAAGCTGAGATCAATCGGCTGCCCGGTGATCGGGTTGAGGCTTGGGGAGACCGGCACCGGCCGATAATTGATATCGGGAATGATCCGGACCGGGTTGATGGTGTAGAGCCGGCGCGCCTGCGCCGGGATGTCGGAGGCTGGAAAATGCAGGCCGAAATACGACTCGACCTCGGCGCATCGGTTCTCCGCGATCACTTCGCCGCTGAAGTCGGGAGCGAAACGATAGATCATCACCCGATCGAAGCCGGTGATCTCGCGCACTTCTTGCGCGGCGGCCGCGCAAGCGGTTTCCAGCGTCTCGGCGGCCTGCAGGCGGCGGATGGCGCTGTTGGTACGGCGAAAGAATGCCTGCGGCTCTGCGACGTCCAGCTGCGGAGGCTCAAGTTCAAGGAAGACGAGCTGATCGTGGCGGTGCCAGGAGCCGACGAAGTCACCGCCTTTTCGCACCGAGAATCCGACCGCGATCGGCGCTCCCACGGCTGCTCCCGGCTCGGCCAAGGCAATCGTCAAACGGTTGTGGGTTTCGGAATCGAAGACATCGGCCGCTGAACGGCCGATCAGGTCGCCGATTGCCAGTCCGGTGAGTTCGGGAAGGTTGTCGCTGCCGGCGACGACCGTCATGTCGGCGGCGAGGGCGAGCAGCAATCCATGCGGCTGGATAGCACCGGGGATATGGATCGGCTCGTCGTCGCAGGTCGATAGGTCGGGCTGCCTGGCGACGGATCCTTCGGTCATTGCATTCCCGCCTGAGTGTCGATTGCTGGGCACGCAGCGTCTTGTGCCGCCCTTCAACGACCGATGCCGCCCGAATGCTGGCCCGCCATGGCGCGCACCGTTTTGCGCAAGATCAAGAGGATGAGGGAAGGTCTGCCGCTGCCGACCAAATTGGTAATAAAATGCCAATCTTCGGCGCTCCCTGTCGACCCGTCGAAATCTGCAGAACGGGAGACGTCGCTGTCTACAACCCGGAGTTTTCCAGCCAGCCCATGTCCAGCGCGAAGCGGATCAGTTCGACGCGGTTGGTGAAGCCCAGCTTCTCCATGGCGCGCGCCTTATAGGTCTCGACGCTCTTCGGCCCAACCTGAAGCTTGGCGGAGATCACCTTGTTGCTGTGCCCGACCGACGCCAGCCGGAGCACATCCAACTCGCGGGCGCTGAGATGCGAGATCTGGCTGGTTTCGCCGAGATTTGTCGGCGCGGCATGGACGACTCTGCCCAGCGCCTGACCGGCGATCGCCGGATCGAGATACACACCACCCTTGGCCACCGCATGAATGCCGCGGATCAGTTCATCGGTGGCCGATCGCTTGAGAATGTAGCCGGCGACGCCGAGCTTCAGCAGCCGGCGCAGATTGGCGCCGTCCTCCTGCACCGAGACGACGACGACGCGGGCCTTGGGACGGGCTGCGAGGTATTTCTGGATAACCTCCATGCCGTACAGCCCGGGCATCGACAGATCGAACACCGCCACGTCCGGCTGCAGTTCGATCGCTCGACGAAGCGCTGTCGGACCATCCGCTGCTTCGCCGACGACTTCGAGCTCGGGATCGGCTTGGAGCAGCGTCTTCATCCCGCTCAAGACCACCGGATGATCGTCCGCGATAAAAATCCGGAGATGTCCCTGATGCACTCGCCGCGTGAGTTTCTGATCCATCGTCCGCACCATCCACCGCACAAGATTGGGGTGACGAAAGCGTTCTCGCTGCACCCTGATCTTCACGGCGAAAACTACACCCGGCGGTGTCGTGGTCGGTTGGCGCAAATCAAATCGGAACGTCAGGAAATCCTGACGTTGGAGTCCAACATCCAGCATCGTACGGACGGTTCGCTTCTGTCAGCCCAAATTGACGCTTCGAGACGTCGGCGTAAGTTCACCCCGCGTCCTGATCACAGAATCTTGATGATTATCGGGGCGGGGCGCACGAGAGCCGAGCTGAGACGCTTCCGAAATTTCGGATGCAGACAGCGAAGCGATCATCAAATCCATTGCTGACACCGCGAGCACTCGTTCGGCGTAGCAGTGAACAACTACCTGCGTGCGGGTTCAGCACGAAACTGATCGTTAGTCTCTTAGGAGGTTATCCATGGTAGACGATCCGAACAAGGTCTGGCCGACTGGGCTGACCATCGCGGAATCGGAAGAGCTCCACAAGCACGTGATCGATGGTTCGCGGATTTTCGTGGCCATCGCGATCGTCGCGCATTTCCTGGCGTACGTTTACTCGCCCTGGCTGCACTAAGGAGTATCGAAGATGAATCAAGGTCGTATCTGGACTGTTGTGAAGCCGACCGTCGGTCTCCCGCTGCTGCTCGGCAGCGTTGCCATCATGGTCTTCCTGGTCCACTTCGCTGTGCTGACGCACACCACCTGGGTCGCGAAGTTCATGAACGGTAAGGCTGCCGCGATCGAGAGCTCGATCAAGGCCGTCTAAGACAGTCTCTGACTGTTGCTGCGGTGGCTGGGATCCGAGGATCCCCGCTACCGCGGTCAGCCAGGCTTCCTGGCTCTTCCCTGGTTCCTGCGCGCTTTCCGACCGCGCGCTGGTGTCGGTTGATCTGCCCGGGACGTGAAGGAGAGATGCCATGACGTTTCAAGTCATTCTCTGCTACGAGACCGTCCGCCAGGTTGCGGGTCTGGAATCTGAATTGAAGACGAACGGTTTCGACAAGGCTCAGGTTCTTCCGAACGGGACCGTGCCGAACCGCGGCAGCATTGCCGATCTCACCAATGCGATCAGCAAGCTCGGCGTCCTGCGCGCGACCGCTGCGGGCCTGGCCGAAACGATCAGCCGAGGCGGTGCTGTTGCGATCGTGCCTGCGCATTTCGGAGCCGGCGGCAAGGCCACCGAAATCATGAAGAAGTACAATCCGATCGTCAACAAACCGGCTGCCAAGCCGCGTGCATGGGACGATGCGGCTCCGTTCTCGTCGCTGCTGCGTCTGCCGGTGCTGAGTAAATCGCAGCCGTTCAAAGGACATTCCGGCACGCCGTTGATCATCGAGCAGCAGGGCGCTTACCGCTCGAATTCCGGCAAGCCGCTGGTGATCAAGCAGACCGGAGGCTACCGCTCGATGTCTGGGACGCCTCTGCTGCTCGACGGCGAAACCTATAAGTCGTTCTCGGGAACACCTTTGTTGGTCGAACAGAAGGGCGCCTACAGTTCGTTCTCCGGCACGCCTCTTTTGGTGGACGTCAACACGCTGTTCCTGACCAGAGCCTGAGTGCGGAGTCGACCGTCCATTTTCCCTCTGCCGACAGTGTTTTCAGCCATCACTGTCGACAGTCCGCGGTAACTCGAAGATTTAGCGAGCCTGCCATCTCGCGCACCTCCCGAGTTGCTTACGGCGCAGGCGGCACTCTTGAGGTGCCGCCTGCGGACTCGGACATCCTTCCTCCCAGCCTGTTGCATGATTGCTGCTTCGAGCTCTCTTGCGGGGCGTCCTTGCCCGCAGGGGCATGTGCCCGCCAGACGACATCATCCGACCTCGTCATTGGCGCCTGCGTGCCGCATCGCGCGACCGCGTTGGCCGTCGGCAGCGCCGCGGGAATGGGATATCGCTGGAAGAGTGGATCTGTAGAGGATCGGCGCCCGATCGCATTCGGCGGGGCGAGGTCATGGCCTCGTCAATCGGCTGTCAGCGCCGGCAAGGGCAACAAGGGGGAGATCGGGAGGGAGCTCCGAGGTCTCGGACTCTCCAGGAGGACAGAGCCGTCGCTGCGGGCTCCCTCCGTCACTCAGGAACGGGAAGTTACTTCTTAGCCGGCGCGGCCGGCGCCGCTGGTGCGGGCGCCGCAGCGACGGACTTACCGTTCATGAAAGCGGCCACCCACGAGGTGTTTTCGAGGACCGCGAAATGCACGGCAAAAGCCATGACGGCCACGCTGCCGAGCAGCAACGGAAGACCGACTGTCGGACTGACAACGGTCCAGATACGACCTTGATTCATCTCAGTGGCTCCTTAGTGCAGCCAAGGCGAATACACATACGCCAGGAAGTGCGCCACGATCGCGATCGCCACGAAGATGCGCGCGCCATCGATCACGTGCTTGTGGATTTCCTCGGATTCAGCAATCGTCAGACCCGTGGGCCAGACCTTTTTCGAATCGTCGACCATTAGATGACCCTCTTGTTGCGTCGCGTAGTTCACGCGACCGCGTTGCGACACTAGGCCGGCGCGACGCGTAGTAAATCGGGGATGACATGCGGGGTGGTCCGTCTGAACACGGACTCGTGATCGTCACGTCAGGAAATCCCTCTAGGAGCCGAGGCTGGTCAGGAAACGAATGGTACGTATCGCCGGCGGTGAGCACGGGCAGCCATCGCATCTGGCCGTGCGGTGGGGGAGCCCTGGAGGTGACCGATGCCGGCGTTGGAAGTTGAGATTCGGGACAAGCCGATCCCAGCGTTTGCGCGGGTGAAGCTTTGCGAAAAGGGGCGATCGGGGCACTTTTTGGACCTAGCAGGAGACCGATATAAAGATCTCATAAAGAACCGTCGGGCCCGATATAGGAGCCGTATAGGCGTAGCTACGATTGCTTGCATCGATGTCTTGACGTCGCGTCCGCCGTAATTTCAGGGTGCCGGAAGCTGCGGGCAGGTGGCCCGCTGAACGTCACAGGGCGCCATGACTGAAGCCGTTTCCGACGTCACCATCGCGAAGGACTCTCCCAAGCCGAACTCGTTCTGGACGCTCGCCCTGGGGTCGATCGGGGTCGTCTACGGCGATATCGGCACCAGCCCGTTGTATGCCCTGAAGGAAAGCCTCAGCGCCGCGTCCGCGGGCGGGGCGCTGACGGAAGAGATGGTCTTCGGCGTGCTGTCGCTGATGCTGTGGACGCTGCTGATCATCGTCACCTTGAAATATGTGCTGCTGATCATGCGCGCCGACAACCACGGCGAAGGCGGCACACTGACCCTGATGGCACTGCTGCAGAGCGTGATGCGGCGGCGGTTCGCGGCAATCTCGCTGCTCGGCATGGCCGGTGCCGCGTTGTTCTATGGCGACGCCATCATCACGCCGGCGATCTCGGTGCTGTCGGCTGTCGAAGGCTTGAAGCTGGTCGCGCCGGGTTTTGATCCGTACATCCTGCCGCTCAGCATGGCGATCCTGGTCGGGCTGTTTCTGGTGCAGAGCTGGGGCACTGCGGCCGTTGCGACGTGGTTCGGACCGTTGATGCTGATCTGGTTCGGCCTGATGGCGGTGGCCGGCACCGCCAATCTGATCGGCAATCTCCATATTCTTGGCGCGGTCAATCCGATCTACGGTATCGAGTTTCTGCTGCATCACGGCCACGCCGGCCTGCTGGCGCTCGGTGCGGTGTTTCTGACGGTGACCGGTGCCGAGGCGCTGTACGCCGACATGGGGCATTTCGGCCGACGGCCGATCCAGGTCGCGTGGCTGGTCCTGGTATTTCCGTCGCTCGCGCTGTGCTACCTGGGGCAGGGCGCGATGCTGCTGTCGTATCCGGAGCGGCTGGAGAACCCGTTCTTCCTGCTGTTTCCGGATTGGGCGCTGCTGCCGATGGTCTGGATCGCGACCGGCGCCACGATCATCGCCAGCCAGGCAGTGATCTCGGGCGCCTATTCGCTGACCCAGCAGGCGATCCAGCTCGGGCTGCTGCCGCGGATGGAGATCCGGCGCACGTCCGAGACCGAGAAGGGGCAGATCTACATTCCGCGCGCCAACTGGCTGCTCCTGATCGCGGTGCTGTATCTGGTATTCGCGTTCAAATCCTCGAGCGCGTTGGCGTCGGCCTACGGCATTGCCGTCACCGGCACGATGGTGCTGACCAGCATCATGGCGTTCTTCGTGATGCGGAAGTGTTGGCATTGGCCGGCGGCGGTCGCGACCGCGGTGATCGTGCCGTTCCTGATCATCGACCTGATCTTCCTGATGGCCAATCTGCTCAAGATCGTCGATGGCGGCTGGATCCCGTTGATGATCGGCGTTGGCCTGATGGGCGTGATGGTGACATGGCGCCGCGGCTCAAAGATCGTGGCGCGGAAGACGGTTCGGGACGAAATCGATCTGAACGACTTCATCGCCTCGATCTCGGCCTCGTCGTCGATCAGCCGGGTTCGCGGCACCGCCGTGTTCCTGACCGGCAACCCGAACTCGACGCCGACCTCGTTGATGCACAACCTCAAGCACAACAAGGTGCTGCACGAGAAGAACGTGATCCTGCGGGTTGTGACCGAAGACGTGCCGCGCGTCAGCGCGGAGGAGCGGCTGAGCTATGAGCCGGTCAACGACAGCTTCGCCAAAATCACGATCCGGTTCGGCTACATGGAGACGCCGGACGTTCCCAAAGCGCTGGTGGCATGCCGGCCGCTCGGTTTTGCCTTCGACATGATGAGCACCTCGTTCTTCCTGTCGCGCCGGGTGATCCGTCAGGCAACTCCGTCCGAGATGCCGCGGTGGCAAGGCCTGCTGTTCGTCAACATGGCGAAATGGTCCGACGACGCCAGCTTGTATTTCAAGATCCCGACCGGCCGTGCGGTCGAAGTCGGAATGCAGATCACGGTGTGAGTGCTGTCGTTGGGATCAGCGGTTAACCGTGCCGGCGCGCCAAGCGAGTTGAAGCTGCGAGTAAATCATCTCTCCGCTGGCGTTGTGATGGGCGATGGTGAGGGAGGCGTCGAGTCTGAGGGACTCCCAATCGTCGGGCAAGATATCGATCCAGCGGTCGTCGGATCGGCGCCTGCCGCGGGCGATGGTCATACCAGCCTGCAACTGGCTCTGGATACTTACCCTCATCTCACGGGCGAGCATCTGGACGGCTTCATCGACCATCACCGCCTCGATCGACAGCACCGCGATATGGTCCCGCAGTTTCCGGACGGCGGGCGACGTTTTGATCGACGCCGCCGTGATCCGGTCATGGAAATCGCGAAGCCTCACTTCGGCCTCGGCGCGCCTCCGGTGAACCCGATCTGACTGCCGCGCCACCTGTTCGAACCGCTGGATTGTGCGTCGCGGAAGCAACGGCGCGGCGATCGAAATGAAAGCGGCACGGCGGCCCTCGCGGCTTCTATCCCTGCGCGGAAACCATGGCCGTGCCTCCGTCATCGCCGTCCCGGTCCATTTCGGACGAGCCGATATCCCCGTGGCCGCCAGACCGATGCCGATGTTGGCGAACGCGATCCAGGATGGTGACACCCCTAGGATCAGCAGGGTCGTCGAGGCCGAGGCGATACCGAGGACGGAGAGACACGCCCAGGACTTCATTTGTCGGGGTGACTTGAACCGAGGTGGCGACCGAACATCAGTGGGCATGTCGGTCATCCATCGTGGCTTGGAATGAACGGCGCGGGGCGGGGCGCAGTCGGCCCGGGCGGTACATCCGGACTGCTTTTCGAGCCGCGTTCCATAGCCCTGGCCAGTCGTTCAACCAGGGAAGCCAGTGCATGAGACGCGTGTGTCTCCCTCGTTCCGGCTGGTCATCGTCGAGAACGATCGCCGGCTTGATCTCTCCGGTGGTCATGCCGGCGAATGTGAGCGCTGACGATCTGAACAGGAAGCGGCCGCGGCATCGTCCGGCTTCGTCGAGGACGATCCAGCCGCCTTCAGGATCGTGCCTGACGAAGAGCAGCGGGATCCCCGGTGCAAGGATCGCGGCGCAGGGGCGGGCGAACCGGCGCTCTCCGGATTTTCCATTTGCCGAGTGGTCCGACGGGATACGCAAAGTTTCCTGGCGATCGTGACGACCAACGGCCAGTGTGGCTTTCGAACGCAGCCAACCCGCCGTCGCTCGATCTGCCTGTGCGCGGAGCGTGTCGACAGCAGCGCGAAGGCCGCGGATCCACAGCGATGAAGTCCTGATCACGATCGTTCCTCACGGCTGATGCGCCGTGGGCAAAGCTAGACGAGGGCCTCATAGGGATTCGAGACGATCCCGCGGACGAAAATGTAAAGAGAGAATAGGCAGCCGGCGTTCGGCGGCCGAAGCTATGCGGCGCTTATGGAATGGTCGGTTCGCCAGCCTGGAAAACAAACGGCGCGACAATCAATCTCGTGGCGGTCACATAGCAAGGATGACGCCATGTCAACGACGCCAAACATCCGGATCGCAGCGGGCCTCCTGTCCGATCGGCGGGCTCCCCGCATCAAACCTTCACCGTCCCTCGCACAACGATTGCTCCGCGGCATTTGGGGCGTGTTGCGTTCGGCGAAAGCCAGGATCGCCGCTGCGAAATTGCACCGGTTGAGGGTTGAACTCGAGCTCCGAGGTCGTCGCCTGCCGCGGTGACGAATTCGTGCCGCTTCGTCGGCACACGCTGCGGTCAGCTGTCAGAAGCAACGTCGCGTCCCGCGGCGACAACCAGGCCCGACCGCTCCCTGCTGGTTCCCACGGGATGCACGCCGACCCGGCCGTTTATAGCTTTCATATATCTTCGTCGCAGCGACGATCTCGAAAACTTACGCGGCAAGTGGCACTTCGGCAGGGTACGAGTTGGGCGCGTTGATGACGATGCCCGTCGCAGATGAGGCCTTCAATGTCCGACATTTTGATGCTGGCGCTGTGCGCCGGGTTATTCACGCTGGCGATTGGCTACGCTTATGCGTGCGAGCGTTTGTAGGAGAGCAGCGATGACCATCGACTATGCGTTGGCGGGCGCCGTGACTGCGGGACTGCTCGCTTATCTCACCTACGCGCTGCTGCGTCCCGAACGGTTCTGACCCAAGGCCGGACGCACAACAAGGACGACTCTCATGACCTTCATTGGTTGGTGTCAAATTGCGCTGTTCGGCGCCGTCGTGGTCGCGCTGGTCAAGCCGCTCGGTTGGTACATGACGCGTGTCTTTGCTGGCGAGTGGACGCCGCTGACACCCGTGCTGCGCCCGGTCGAGACCGTTCTGTATCGTGCGGCTGGTGTCGATCCGAAGCAGGAACAGCATTGGCTGACGTTTACGCTCGCCATGCTGCTGTTCCACATCGGCGGCTTCGTCATCATCTACGCCGTGCTACGTTTGCAGGCGCTGCTTCCGTTCAATCCGGCGGAGCAGGGTGCGGTGGCGCCGGACCTGGCGTTCAACACCGCGATCAGCTTCCTCACCAACACCAACTGGCAGAACTATGGCGGCGAGAGCACGCTGTCCTATCTGTCGCAGATGCTGGCGCTGACACACCAGAACTTCTTGTCAGCCGCGACCGGTATCGTGTTGGCAATGGCTTTGATCCGCGGGTTCTCACGTGCGTCGGCGCGGACGGTCGGTAATTTCTGGGTCGATATCACCCGTTGCACGCTATACGTGCTGCTGCCGATCTGCATTCCCTATGCGCTGTTCCTGGTCTGGCAGGGCATGCCACAGACCTTGGGCAGCTACGTCGATGCGACCACGCTCGAAGGAGCGAAGCAGACGATCGCCGTGGGACCTGTGGCTTCGCAGGTCGCGATCAAGATGCTCGGCACCAATGGCGGCGGCTTCTTCAATGCCAATGCCGCGCATCCGTTCGAGAACCCGACCGCGCTGTCCAATTTTGTGCAGATGTTGTCGATCTTTGTGCTCGGTGCCGCGCTGACCAACGTGTTCGGCCGGATGATCGGCAATCAGCGACAGGGTTGGGCCATCCTCGGCGTCATGGGTGTGTTGTTCGTGGTCGGGATTGCGGTCGCTTACTGGGCCGAGGCTTCCGGAACGGCGACGCTCGATGCGCTCGGGATCACTGGCGGCAATATGGAAGGCAAGGAAGTCCGGTTCGGCATCGTGGCGTCGGCGCTATTCGCCGTGGTGACCACCGCCGCCTCCTGCGGCGCGGTGAACGCGATGCACGACTCCTTCACCGCGCTCGGCGGCATGATCCCGCTGATCAACATGCAGCTGGGGGAGATCATTGTCGGCGGCGTCGGCGCCGGCCTTTACGGCATGCTGCTGTTCGTCGTGCTGGCGATCTTCGTCGCCGGCCTGATGGTCGGCCGCACCCCGGAATACGTCGGCAAGAAGATCGAGGCGCGCGAGGTGAAAATGGCGATGCTGGCGATCCTGGTGCTTCCGCTGATGTATCTCGGCTGGACCGCGGTCGCCGTGGTTCTGCCGTCGGCGGTCGCCTCGATGGGCAATGCCGGGCCGCATGGCTTCAGCGAGGTGCTGTACGCCTTCACGTCGGCGACTGCGAACAACGGGTCGGCGTTCGGCGGGCTCACCGGCAACACCTTCTTCTACAACCTCACTCTGGCGACCGCGATGTTCGTCGGCCGCTTCATGATGATCGTACCGACGATGGCCATCGCCGGATCGCTTGCCGGCAAGAAGCTGGTGCCGCCGTCGGCTGGCACGTTGCCGACTACCGGCGGGCTGTTCGTCGGTCTGGTCGTTGGCGTGATCCTGATCATCGGTGGGTTGACCTTCTTCCCGGCGCTCGCGCTCGGCCCGA
The DNA here is from genome assembly GCF_047501505.1 of Rhodopseudomonas sp. G2_2311. NCBI lineage: Bacteria > Pseudomonadati > Pseudomonadota > Alphaproteobacteria > Hyphomicrobiales > Nitrobacteraceae > Rhodopseudomonas > Rhodopseudomonas sp. G2_2311. The sequence goes on along the minus strand of NZ_JAZDRK010000001.1, from coordinate 507,325 downwards.
TCGTCGAGCAGGTTTCGATGACCGCCAAGACCCTGTTCTGAGACATTCGGAGTGACTGCAATGGATGCGGTTCAAATCAAGACACGCGGCAAGTCATCGACCTTGCTCGACCCGAAGATCGTGTTGCCGGCGATCGGCACATCGTTCGCCAAGCTCGATCCTCGGGTGATGATCAAGAATCCGGTGATGTTCGTGGTGGAAGTGGTCGCGGCGCTGACCACGGCGCTGTTCGTACGGGATCTGGTCACCGGCAGCGCGGATCTCTGGTTCACCGGCCAAATCATCCTGTGGCTGTGGTTCACAGTGCTGTTCGCCAACTTCGCCGAAGCGGTCGCCGAAGGGCGCGGCAAGGCGCAGGCCAATACGCTGCGCGAAACTCGCGTCGGGACCGTTGCGAAGCGGCTGCTGATGCAGGGCAACACTGAGCTGTATGAAGGTGTCGCGGCCGAGCATCTCGCGGTCGGCGATCTGGTGCTGGTCGAAGCCGGAGACGTGATCCCCGGCGACGGCGAGGTGGTGGAAGGTGTGGCCTCGGTCAATGAGGCGGCGATCACCGGCGAGTCCGCGCCGGTGATCCGCGAGTCCGGCGGTGACCGCTCGGCGGTGACCGGTGGCACCACGGTGATCTCCGATCGCATCGTGGTGCGGATCACCGCGGAAGTCGGCCATTCGTTCCTTGACCGGATGATCAAGCTGGTCGAAGGCGCGGAGCGGCAGAAGACCCCGAACGAGATCGCGCTGAACATTCTGCTCGCCGGGCTCACCATCATCTTCGTGTTCGCAACCGTGACGATCCCGAGCTTCGCGGCCTATGCGGGTGGGCAGATCTCCGTGGTGATCCTGGTGGCGCTGTTCGTCACGCTGATCCCGACTACCATCGGTGCGCTGCTGTCGGCGATCGGCATTGCCGGCATGGACCGGCTGGTGCGCTTCAACGTGCTGGCGATGTCGGGCCGTGCCGTCGAGGCCGCAGGTGACGTCGACACGCTGCTTCTCGACAAGACCGGCACCATCACGCTCGGTAATCGCCAGGCGACCGCGTTCCGTCCGGTGCGGGGCGTCAGCGAACGCGATCTTGCCGACGCTGCGCAGATGGCATCGCTCGCTGACGAAACGCCGGAAGGCCGCTCGATCGTGGTGCTGGCCAAGGAGAAGCACGGCATTCGCGGCCGTGATCTGGCAGAGCTGGGCGCCCACTTCATTCCGTTCACCGCGCAGACGCGGATGAGCGGCGTCGACATCGGCGGATCGTCGATCCGTAAGGGGGCCGTCGACTCCATCCTGGTCTCCGTCGCGGCTGTCTCCGGCGTTGCAGTCACCCAAGGAAATGCCGCGCGCGCGATCGAGACGGTATCCAACGTCGAGGGCGCCCAAGAGCTTGTCGCGATCGCCGACGAGATCGCCAAGGCGGGCGGCACGCCGCTTGCGGTCGCGCGTGACGGCAAGCTGCTCGGCGTCATTCAGCTCAAGGACATCGTCAAGGGCGGCATCCGCGAACGCTTCGCCGAGCTGCGGCGGATGGGCATCCGCACCGTGATGATCACCGGCGACAATCCGATGACCGCCGCAGCGATCGCCGCCGAAGCCGGTGTCGATGACTTCCTCGCTCAGGCGACGCCGGAGGACAAGCTCAGGCTGATCCGCGACGAGCAGGCCAAGGGCAAACTGGTGGCGATGTGCGGCGACGGCACCAATGACGCGCCGGCGCTGGCGCAGGCCGATGTCGGCGTGGCGATGAATTCCGGCACCCAGGCGGCGCGCGAAGCCGGCAACATGGTCGATCTCGACTCCAACCCGACCAAGCTGATCGAAGTGGTCGAGATCGGCAAGCAGCTGCTGATGACCCGCGGGGCGCTGACCACGTTCTCGATCGCCAACGACGTCGCCAAGTACTTTGCCATCATCCCGGCAATGTTCCTGGCGTTCTATCCGCAGCTCGGCGTGCTGAACGTCATGCATCTCGCCAGCCCGCAGAGCGCGATCCTGTCGGCGATCATTTTCAACGCGCTGATCATCATTGCGCTGATCCCGCTGGCGCTGAAGGGCGTCTCGTATCGCCCGGTCGGCGCAGCGGCGCTGCTGCGGCGTAATCTTCTGATCTACGGCCTCGGAGGAATCCTGGTGCCTTTCGTCGGCATCAAGGCGATCGATCTGGCCGTCTCGGCCCTGCATCTGGTGTGAGGAGAAGTCGTCATGTTGAAGCAAGTTCGCCCCGCTGTCGTGTCGCTGCTGGCGCTCACCATGATCACCGGTCTGGCCTATCCGCTTGCTGTCACCGGCATTGCCACCGTGCTGTTTCCGTATCAGGCCCAGGGAAGCCTGGTTGAGCGGGGAGGCCAGGTCGTCGGCTCGGTGCTGATCGGGCAGGAGTTCAAGGAGGACCGCTACTTCCACGGCCGTCCCTCGGCCACTGTCGCACCCGATCCTGCCGACGCCAGCAAGACGATCTCGGCGCCGTACAATGCAGCGAACTCCGGCGGCTCCAATCTCGGCCCAACCAGCAAGGCTCTAGCGGATCGTTTGAGTGAAGACGTGGCCAAGCTGAAGGCGGAGAACCCAGCTGCCGCAATCCCGGTCGATCTCGTCACCACGAGCGGCAGCGGTCTCGATCCGGATGTCTCGCCGGAGGGCGCGCTGTTTCAAGTGCCGCGTGTCGCCAAAGCGCGTGGCGTCCCGGAGGAGCAACTCCGCAAACTGGTCACAGCCTCTGTGCAGCAGCCGCTCGGCGGCGTGCTCGGCGAGCCGCGGGTCAATGTGTTGAAGCTCAATCTGGCGCTCGATGCGGCGGTGCCGCGCTGACGCACGTGCTAGGCGAGTCCGCTGCGGTCGGATATATTTTGCCCATGCCAGATCCGCGCGCTGAGCCGCCTTCGCGACCATCTCCGGACGCCTTGCTTGAACAGGCAAGGCGGCAGGAGCCGGGCACGGGCAGGCTGAAGGTCTTCCTGGGCGCGGCTCCGGGTGTCGGCAAGACCTTCGCGATGCTGCAGAGCGCGCACGCCCGCGCCAAGGCCGGGGTCGACGTGGTGATCGGCTACGCCGAGACCCACGGCCGCGCCGAGACCGAGGCCTTGCTCGCCGGCCTGGAGACTGTCCCGCGCCGGCGCATTCCCTACAAAGGGCAGGTCCTCGAAGAGATGGATCTCGACGCGGTGCTCGCCCGGCGGCCGCAGCTCGCCATCGTCGACGAGCTGGCGCACAGTAACGCACCGGGCAGCCGCCATCCTAAGCGCTATCTCGACGTGCTGGAGCTGCTGGCGAACGGCATCGACGTATACACCGCGGTCAACATTCAGCACATCGAAAGCCTGAATGATGTGGTGGCGCAGATCACCACGGTCCGGGTGCGCGAGACCGTGCCGGACTCGGCGTTTGAGCGCGCCGATGCGATCGAACTGGTCGACCTGACGCCGGACGACCTGATCCAGCGCCTCAAAGAGGGCAAGGTCTATGTGCCCAAGCAGGCCGAGCGCGCGCTGGAGCACTACTTCTCACCGGGCAACCTGACGGCGCTGCGCGAACTGGCGCTGCGGCGTACCGCCGAGCGGGTCGACGAGCAATTGCTGTCGCATATGCAGGCCAACGCGATCGCCGGTCCATGGGCGGCGGGCGAGCGCGTGCTGGTATGCGTCAGCGACGATCAGCGCTCGCAGGGGTTGGTCCGCTACACCAAGCGGCTTGCGGATCGTCTGCGCGCGCCATGGACGGCGATCAACATCGAGACACGCCGCAGCCTGTCGCTGAGTGAGCAGCAGCGCGACCGGCTCGCCGATACGCTGCGTCTGGCCGAAGCGCTCGGCGGCGAAGCGCTGGCGATTCCGGGCGGTGATCGCAGCCTGGCGCACGACATCCTCGCATTTGCGCGTGCCAACAACATCACCCAGATCGTGGTCGGCAAGGCGCCGCGATCGTTCTGGTACGAAGCCCTGCGTGGCTCGACAGTCCACGAATTGGTGCGCGGCTCCGGCAACATCTCGATCCACGTCATGACCGGGACGGCGGTCTCGATCGAGGAAAGCCAGACCCGTTCGCTGCGGCCGGCCGAGGGAACCGAGCCGTTCAACCCGTGGCCGTATCCGATGGCCCTGGTGCTGGTCGGGATTGGGCTCGGCGTTGCCAAGCTGATCGAGCCGTTCTTCAGCATCGAGAACGTCGACCTGGTGTTTCTCACTGCCGTCGTCGGCGTCTCGGTCCGCTACGGGCTGGGACCGTCGCTGCTCGCCAGCGTCGTCGCGTCGCTGTGCTACAATTTCTTCTTTCTCCCGCCGGTCTACACCTTCACCATCACCGATCCGACCAACATCGTCGCGTTCTTCTTCTTCATGTTGATCGCGATCTTGGTCTCGAACCTCGCCGGGCGCGTTCGTGCCCAGGCGACCGCCGCAGCGCAGCGGGTGAGGACGACAGAGTCGCTCTACGCCTTTAGCCGGAAGCTCGCCGGTACCGCAGCACTCGACGACGTGCTGTGGGCGACTGCGTATCAGATCGCGCTGATGTTGAAGGTGCGGGTAGTTCTGCTGCTCCCCGAGCAAGGCCGCATCGCCGTCAAGGCCGGCTATCCGCCGGAGGATCAGCTCGATCCGGCAGATCTGGCCGCGGCGAATTGGGCGTGGGAGAACGATCGGGTGGCGGGGCGCGGCTCCGACACCTTGCCCGGCGCCAAGCGGCTGTTCCTGCCAATGCGGACCGGGCGAGGGCCGATCGGCGTGATCGGGATCGACGACGACCGCGCCGGGCCGTTGCTGACGCCGGACCAGCGGCGGCTGCTCGACGCGCTCACCGACCAGGGCGCGCTCGCAATCGAGCGTGTGCATCTGGTCGAGGACATGGACCGGGTCAAACGCGATGCCGAGTCCGACCGGTTACGGCAGGCGCTGCTCACCTCGATTTCGCACGATCTGAAGACTCCGCTCGCCGCGGTGCTCGGCGCGGCAACGACGATGCGGGATCTGGCGCCGCACCTGAGCGACGCGCAGCGGACCGAGCTGATCGGCACCATCGTCGAGGAGTCCGAACGCCTCAACCGCTTCATCGCCAATTTGCTGGACATGACCAAGCTCGAATCCGGTGCCGTCGTGCCGAACAGCGCGGCCCACGATCTCGGCGAACTGGTCGGCGCCACGCTGCGCCGCGCCACATCGATCCTCGCTCAGCATACGGTCGAACTGGACCTCGGCCACGATCTGCCGATGATCGAGGTCGATCCCGTGCTATTCGAGCAGGCGCTGTTCAACCTGCTCGACAACGCAGCGAAGTACGCGCCGACAGGCAGCGCGATCGAGCTTCGGGCCGCGCAGAGCGGCGGCCTCGTCGAGCTTCAGGTGCGCGACGAAGGCGAGGGGATTCCGCCCGCCGAGTTGGAAACCGTGTTCGACAAGTTTTATCGCGTGCGAAAAGGCGACCACGTTCGGCCCGGCACTGGCCTCGGCCTGGCGATCGCACGCGGGTTCATCGAAGCGATGGGCGGGCGATTGTCGGCCGGCAATCGCGCCGATCGCAGCGGAGCCGCGATGACTATCCGTCTTCCTGTCGCATCGCACCGCGATGCTCTGATCAGTGCAGCGTGAGTGCCATGCCGATTAAAGTTCTGGTCATCGACGACGAACCGCCAATCCGGAAGCTTCTGCGGATGGGTCTCGGAAGCCAAGGCTACGAGGTGATCGAAGCCAGCAACGGCAAGCTCGCGCTGCAAGCGATGGCGAACACGCCGCCCGATCTCGTCGTGCTCGATCTCGGATTGCCCGATCTCCCCGGCCACGAGCTGCTCCGGCAAATCCGCGCGCGCAGCGAAGCGGTTCCGATCGTCGTGCTGTCGAGTCGCGGCGATGAGGCCGGCAAGGTCGAGGCGCTGGACCTCGGCGCGGACGACTACGTCACCAAGCCATTCGGCATGGACGAACTGCTCGCCCGGCTGCGCGCCGCGCTGCGGCATCAGCTTCAGGTGCAGGGCGAGCGCCCGGTGTTTCGCGTCGGCGATCTGTCGGTCGATCTGGTGCGACGGATCGTCAAGCTCGCCGACAAGGACGTGAAACTGTCGCCGAAGGAATACGATCTGCTGCGCGTTCTGGTGCAACACGCCGGCAAGGTGTTGACGCATAAGTTTCTCCTGCACGAATTGTGGGACGAACTCACCGACGCGCAGTATCTGCGAGTCTATGTTCGCCAGCTTCGGCAGAAGATTGAGCCGGATCCCGAGCGTCCGCAGTACCTGCTGACGGAGACTGGGATCGGCTACCGCCTGAAGGCACCGAACTAAGCTCGCCGGTTCACGCGAGCTCTGCGATCGACTGTTCCTGTGCCCCAGGCGTCACGACCACGTTCCAGCGGCCATCGCCGACGTAGCGCCAGTGCATCCGACCACTATCGTCGAGCGCGAGCAGATGCATCCAGCCGTTGTCGAATAGCGCACGCATCTCCGGGTAGCGATCGAGGATGGTGCTGATCGCCTCATGCGGGGCCTCGATCAACACCGACAGGCGCAGCGGCTGGTGGACCAAGCGTTCGCCATCGTGCACCGACTGCCACGGCAAGCCGGCCCGTAGCAGGCCGCCATTGCCTTCAACCACCCCGATCCCGCCGGTGACGTTGTGCAGCAGCTTGTTTCCGGCGCCGAATGTTTCCGGCGCGACGGTGGAGCCGTAGTACTGCAGGCTGATCCAGCTCGCGACCACCACTGGTGCGGTGAGGATCAGCTCGAGCACCGAGAAATCGGTATCCTTGCGCCAGTCATAGTCGTGCAGGAAGGCTTGCCCCTGAAGGTCACGACCGCTGGTGTGGGACCGCGGCGCGGCGATGAAGGCCCGGCAGCCGGCGAGCGCCCATTCGGGGCGGACCTCGGCCCAATCGCGCGCCCGCCGCGCAATCGCGCCGCCCGTCGCCGCCCGCGGCAGCCGCAATGCTCGCTCACTCCGCGTCAACGCGCCGGCGGTGGCGAGCCACGCCCGCGTCTGCGCGAGGTCCGCAGCGTGGGCCGGCGAGGGATGGTCGGCATCATACAGTGTCACTGCGTCCGTGGTGGTGTCATGCAGCGCGCCGACGAATAGCGTATCGGCTGGGATCGCGATGTCGCGACCGGCCAGTGCCGTACGGACCTCCGGATCGTTGAGCAGTCCGGCGAGCAGCCGCGCATTGACGTCCCCGGGGAAGCCGCCGCAGGCGCCACAATGCAGCGCACTGGCGTGCGGATTGTTGACGACGCTGGCACCATGCCCGGCGATCAGAACCAGCGGCGCGAACGGACCCGTCAGCGACATGGCTCTCAGAACGGCCTCGGCCGTATCGACCCGAGCGCCGAGAGCGAGAGGCGGATCAAACTGCGGCGCCGGATCAGCGTTGGTCTTGCGCGTACCGGACCTCAGGCCGTCGCTGAGCAGCTTGGCGACATAGACCGGCCCCATCGACTCGACAAAGGCAAAGGACGAGATCGCTGCCAGCTTGAAGCGGCCCCAGGCGCGCTTGGCGCGCGCGGCGACACGCTTCGCGCGGTCGTTCGCCTCGTGCGCGTGCGTTTGTCCGCTGCAGCTGGTGGTGACACGCGGCGGCAACAGCACCGGCAGGCGGGCTTCGACGACGTCGGATGCGAACCGCCGATGCGCAATCGGAAGGCCGAAGAAGCCGCCGAATCCGAGCGTGTGGATCCGCGGATCGAGGCTTTCCAGTGCGCGCCGGAACGGCTCGGAGCGAACGTCGATGCAGAACGCCATTTGCAGCGTCGGACGATCATCCGGCCTCGGCTGTATTGAGGTCGACAACACGGTTTGAAGCTTCCGCTGCGCGGCGTGTTCGACCGCATCCTGCAGGATGGCGTTGATGTGATCGTCTTCGGTCGGCTGCAGCGGCTCTGCGTAGGCGTCGATCGCGTTGGCCCAATCTGCCGCGATCTGGGGTTGATACTTGCGCAGCAGGGCCGACTGCCAAACTGCGCAGATGGCGATGAGATCGGTCACCGCGGTATCGGTGCTTCCCGATAGCTCTGCCTGCCATAGCCGGTAGCGCGCGAGCTGAGCCCAGCCGCCCAGGCCGACCAGCAGGCGATGGAAGTAGCTTTCCGACGCAGCCTCGCTCAGGCCAAGCTGCTCAACGGCGCGGATCAGCGCCGCATCCGCCGATTCCGGAGCAGCGGCAACATTCGCCGCAAAGCCGGTGAGGCCGAAGATCTCCGGCGTCAGATCGTGGATCGCGGTCAGCCGCCAGGCCGCATAGGCGTTCGGTCCCTTCGGAGCGGCCCACAGCGCTTGGCCGCGATCGAAGTAACCGCTCGCCCAGGCGCTGAAGCGCTCGGCGACGAAGCCGGTCCAATCGAAGCCCGAGACAGCGCTCGCAAGCTCGGCGACGGTCGGCAGCGCCTGCGGCGGCGCGATGTCCGTCTGCGCGGCCCGCTTCAGATCGGCGATCGTCGGCGGACGTGAGGTCGGCGGTGCGGCGTCAAGCGCAGCGGCAAGGTCGACGTCGCTGATCTCGCCGGAGGCGATCCGCTCGGCGTACCAGGGGCGCGGCATCGTCACGGCGGCACCGGCGACGCGGTGGAGCCGGGCGGCCGCCATGGCCAGCGGCTCACCGGTCTGGCCGAGGAATGGGTTGACCGCGACGCTCGACACCAGTGGCCACAGCGGCGGGATGGCTCGGGCGGCGCGTCCGGCCGCCTCGTGCACGGCGGTGAGGTTGAGCTGCGGGACGGGGGGCTTGGTCATCAGCATGGTTGGGCTCCCTTGGCCGGATCACGAGGTGGTGCGGGCGGACCAGCCGCTCAGCAGGCGATCGAGGGCGGCGTTGATGTAGAGGCCGTTCGACAGATGGACGCGCAGACCCGCGGTTGCCGGGTGCGAGGTCCACAGCGGGAACAGCGCCTGGGCGACGGCGATGCCGCCGAAGCTCAGCACCGCCAGCGATATCAGCGTCCATTCCAGCCGGCCGGGCGCGAGCGGCGGCGGCAGCGTGCCGCTGGTCAGCCATTCGGCGGCCGTCTGGAGTGCGAAGTAACCGGCGGCGGTTGCGGCGGAGTAGATTGCGGTGCGGCGGGTCAGCAACCGCGGCGCGGCGTCAGCCAGGCCCTGGGCGAGCAGATAGGCGACGCCGAACACCAGGATGGCGCCGAGCGCGAGCGACTGTGGCGGCTTGTGATCGAACCCGAAGACCAAGCCGAAGCCGGCGCCGATCGACACGTAGATCGCCAGCGCCGCCAGGAAGGCCCGCGCCACGGCCGCGCCGCTCGGCACCGCGATCGGGCCGGGTCGCCGGATCGCGACGATCTGTTCGACCGCGCCGCCGGAGGCGAGGAAGGCGTGCGCCTTGTACAGCGAGTGGGCGACGATGTGCAGCAGTGCCAGCGGAAACAGCGCCAGTCCGCATTCCAGCATCATGAAGCCCATCTGCGCCACGGTGGACCACGCCAGCGATGTCTTCACCGCCGGCTGGGTCAGCATCACCAGTGCGCCGAACAGCGCGGTGAAGCCGCCGACCATCGCCAGCACCGCAAGCACGCCGGGCACTGTCATCATCAGATCGCCGAAGCGGATCAGCAGGAAGCCGCCGGCATTGATCACCCCGGCATGCAGCAGTGCCGACACCGGCGTCGGCGCTTCCATCACTTCGGTGAGCCAGCCATGGGTGGGGAATTGCGCCGACTTCAGCAGTGCTGCGACAGCCAGTAAGCCGGCTGCGATCATCGCGGCGGCGGGCGCATCGCCGGTGCGTGCGGCGGCGTTGATGGTGGCAATGTCCGTGGAGTGATATGCGGTCGCCAGCAGCGCCACGCCACCGAGCATCGCGGCTGCACCGACGCTGGCAAACATCCGCTTCTTGCGCGCGGCCCGCTGCGCGGTGGCGCGGTTTGGATAGAACAGCAGCAGCCGGTGCAGACACTCGCTGGTGGCGATCCAGCATGCCGCGAGCTGCACCAAGTTGCCTGATTGCACCAGCAGCAGCACCGCGGCGATCGCCGTGCACAGCCAGAAGAGAAACGTACCCTGCCGTGCCTCGCCGTCGAGATAGGTCCGCGCGTAGCGCACCACGATCCAGCCGACGAACCCGACCAGGAGCAGCATGGTGGCACTGACCGCATCAAGCCGTGCCGACAGGCCGACGCCGGCCAAGCCGATTAGCGGGCTCGTCGCGGGGCCGACCATGATCAGCACCGCGAGCGCACCGGCGGTGATGACGAAAGCCAGCAGTGCCGCGGCCTCGGCCATCGCCGGCACCAGCGGCGGACGCCGCCCTGGACGCGCGAAGGCGAACGCGGCGGCGATCAGCAGGGGCAGCGGTGCGGCGAGTGGCAGCAGATCGAGGGGCACGGGGCTGTTCTCCGGATGCGGGCGATGAAGAGTTTCGCCGCCGGGATAGACCCGCGACTGGATCAAAGAAAATTCATTGTTTTCGGGCTGACGTTCGCTAAAATCGAACGATGAATGGGCTCAACTACAACCATCTGCGCTATTTCTGGGCGGTCGCGCATGACGGCAATCTGACCCGCACGGCGCAGCGGCTGAACCTGACGCAATCGGCGCTATCGGTGCAGATCCGCAAGCTCGAGGAGCGGATCGGCCACGCGCTGTTCGAGCGCCGCGGCCGGCAATTGCATCTCACCGAAGCCGGCCGCATCACCCTTGATCATGCCGATGCGATTTTCGCGACCGGCGAGGAACTGATCGATACGCTGCGCAACACCGGGGTGGCGCGACAGGCGCTGCGGGTGGGCGCACTGGCGACACTGTCGCGCAATTTCCAGATGGCGTTTCTGCGCCCGGTGCTCGGCCGGCCCGACGTCGAATTAATCCTGCGCTCGGGTAGTGCGGCGGAGCTGTTGCAGCTGCTCGGGGCGCTGAGCCTCGACGTGGTGCTGATCAACCACGCCCCGGCGCGCGACAGCGTCAACCGGCTGGTGGTGCACCGGCTTGCCGAGCGCTCGGTCAGCCTGATCGGCACCCGCGCCCGGCTGCGGCGGAAGGGCAGTCTCGAAGACCGGCTGCGCAGCCATCCGGTGATCGTGCCGACCGCGGGCAGCAGCATCCGGATGGGCTTCGACGCGCTGGTGGCGCGGCTCGGCATCCGGCCGCAGATCGCCGCCGAGGTCGAGGACATGGCGATGATGCGGCTGTTGGCGCGGGAAGATCTCGGCCTCGCGGTGCTGCCGCCGATCGTGGTCAAGGACGAACTCGACGACGGCCGGCTGATCGAAGCCGAGCAGCTGTCCGGCATCGTCGAGACTTTCTACGCGGTGACGATCGAGCGGCGCTTTCCCAATCCGGTGCTGACCAAGCTGCTGCGGGCGAAGAAGATCTAACGGTGGGAAGCGGGGCGGACCAATGCACTCGGCGCGTGCGGCGGAGTAGCTTGGGCGGAATCGGCGCGGCTTAGCGTGCGCGGTCTGATGAAGGCGGCAGGTCTCGACATCATGGACAAGTTTCCGGTTCTGCTCGATCTGGCTGGGACCTTCGTGTTCGCGCTCAGCGGCGCGGTGGCCGGGGCGCGGCGGCGGCTCGATCTGTTCGGTGTGCTGGTGCTGGCGTTCGCGGCCGGCAATGCCGGCGGCATCACCCGCGACGTGCTGATCGGCGCGGTGCCGCCGGTCGCGGTGCAGGACTGGCGCTATCTCGGGGTGTCGCTGCTCGCCGGCCTCGTCACCTTCTATCTGGTGCCGGTGATCGTGCGGATCAGCAGCGCGATCCTGATGTTCGACGCCGCAGGGCTGGCGCTGTTCGCCGTCACCGGCGCCACCAAGGCGCTGGCGCACGGGCTCAGCCCGGTGACGGCGATCGCGCTCGGCGTGGTCACCGGGATCGGCGGCGGCATGGTGCGCGACATGCTGCTGGCCGAAATCCCCACCGTTCTGCGCGCCGAGCTGTATGCGGTGGCGGCGGCGATCGCCGCGGCGATCATCGTGCTCGGCCAGATGCTGCACTGGCCCGACGGGCCGGTCACCACCGCGGCGCTGCTGGCGTGCTTTGCGCTACGCGTCGCCGCGATCCGCCGCGGCTGGCGGTTGCCGGTGGCGAAGATCGAGGAGCCGGCGCCAAGCGACAAACCGGGGCAGGGCGATTAGCGGGCGGTGATCCCGCGCCGGTGTCGCAGCCAGGAACGGAGCCTTCGCGGTCGAGTTGCATCGATCAACAGGCCCGCGCCGGTGAGTTCCGGGCGCGGCTTCCGACACGCGGACATCAGGAGACACCGATATGAAGGGCGCCATCGTTCTGTTGAGCGGCATGCTGCTCGCCACCCCCGCCGCCGCGCAATCGGCCGCGCAGGCGCCCGGCGCGCCGCCGTCTGCGATCAGCTCGACCACGGCGGGCTTCATCCAGCAGGTTGCGATCTCGGATCTGTTCGAGACCGCCTCGGCGCGGCTTGCGCTCGCCCGCGGCACCGACGCGCAGAAGCAGTTCGCCAATCAGATGCTGCAGGACCACGGCAAGACCTCGGCCGACGTCCGCCGCCTGATCGCCCAGCGCGGGCTCAAGGTCGACGTCCCGAGCCAGCTCGATCCGCCGCATCAGGCGCTGCTCGACAAGCTCAACGCCACCGAGGGCGCCGCCTTCGCCGCGACCTATGCCGAGCAGCAGGTGCAGGCGCATCAGCAGGCGGTGACGCTGTTCCGCGGCTATGCCGGCAATGGCGATTTCCCCGAGCTGAAGCAATGGGCCGCGCAGACGCTGCCGGTGCTCGAACATCATCTGCAGATGGCGCAGCAGCTCGGCAGCGGCAACGCCGGGACAGTCGGCACCTCGCAGGCGGCGAAGTAAGCGCTGCGACGTGCGATCATGCGTGGTACCACGTCATTGCCGGGCTCGACCCGGCAATCCATCTTCTTACTCGATGCGTGCTGACGCACGGGATGGATGCGCGGGTCGAGCCCGCGCATGACGTTGGTCCGCGTGGAGAGGCTTTACGACGGCGCATGCTCGAAAGTTCGTCATTGCGAGGAGCGCGGCGACGAAGCAATCCATCTTCTGCAAGAAGCTGGATTGCTTCGTTTCGCTCGCAATGACGGTGCGGCGATTCCTCCCGCGCTACGGCGCGATCCGGATGACCACTTTGCCGAGCGCGTCGCGGCCGGCGAGGGTGGTGAAGGCGGCGCGGAAGTCCTCGAGTGCGAAGGCCGAGACGATCGCGGGCTTCAGCGCGCCGCTGGCGAGCAGCCGCGACAGCTCCGTGGTGCAGCGCGCCAGCACCTCCGGCTCGCGCCGCGGCAATTGAGCGAGGTCGACGCCGAGCAGGCTGCCGCCTTTCAGCAGCGGCAGGTTGAACGGCAGCGCCGGGATGCTCCCGGCCGCGAACCCGACGACGATGTGCCGGCCGTTCCAGGCGATCGAGCGAAACGCCTCGACCGCGACCGGCCCGCCGATCGGATCGAAGATCACGTCGGCGCCGTGGTCGCCGGTCAGCGTCTTGAAGGTGTCGCGCCAGTCCGGCTGGGTGTAGTCGATCACGGCGTCGGCGCCGAGTTTCAGCGCGAAGTCGCGCTTCTGCGCGGTGGACGCTCCGGCGATGACACGGGCGCCGAGCAGCTTGCCGATCTGGATCGCGGCGGTGCCGACGCCGCCGGCGGCGCCGAGCACCAGCAGGATCTCGTCCCGCTGCAGCCGGGCGCGCTCGGCCAGCGCGTAGTAGGCGGTGAGGTAGTTGGCCCGGAACGAGGCGCCTTCTTCCGGCGAGACGCCGTCCGGCAGCGGCGCGACCGCCTCGGCCGGCACCACGATGTATTCGGCGAGCGCACCGGAGCGCGCCATCCCCATCACCATCTGGCCGGGCGCGAGGTTGGCGACGCCGTCGCCGACCGCGTCGATCACGCCGGCGAATTCCGTGCCGGGAATGAACGGCAGCGGATCCTTGGTCTGATAGCGGCCCTGCACTTTGAGGCCGTCGACGAAGCCGATGCCGACCGCCTGCACCCGGACCCGCACCGATCCCGGTGTCACCGCCGGCCGCGCGATCTGTTTCAACGCGACCTGGTCGATCGCGGCATAGTCTTCGACGACGACGGCTTTCATCAGGGGCTCGGGCGTTGGCAAGGGCGATGGTCCTTTTTCGTGTGAGGAAAAACAGGCGGGCTTTCAGCAGATCTTTTCGAACCGGAAGAAGCCGCCGTCCGGCGGCAGGCCGTCCGGTTCGGCTTGATGTTCGAGCTCGTGCTCGTGCGGATCGGGGTGACGGTCGTTGTAGTATTCGACGATCTTGAAGCCGCATTTGTTGACGTAGAAGTGGATATTGCGGCGTTCGAAATACGGCGTGTGGGTCTGCCACACCTTGGTCTGCGGATAGCGCTGTTCGATCGCCCGCCACGCGGCGGTGCCGAGGCCGCGGCCGTGCGCCGATGTGGCGATGAAGAACAGGTCGAGCGAATTGTGCTGGGTCGCGGCGTCGATCCGCACCACCACGCCGCCAACGCGTTCGCCGTCCGCGATGATGTGCAGCACCTCGGCGCCCGGCGCATCGAACGATCGCTGGATGTCGCTGTCGGCTGGAATGCGCTCGCCCGGAATCGAGCCGAACTCTTCGACCACGGCCACCGCGAACGCGTCCTGCAGCTCGCGCATGAAGACGGGGAGATCCTGTTTCGCCGCGGGGTGAAGCGTGACGTGCTGGTCGGGGCGGTTCAAGCTCGAGAGCTCCAGTTGGGCTCGGTCGGCAGAGAGGCCGAGCTGGCTGCGTTGACTCGCAGCCTTCGTCCGCGATGGTGGCGCCGAGATGGCGCGGGCTCGATGGCATTTGCGCATACAGCGATCGGCGGCGCGGCGCTTGCGTTGATCCGCCGTGGGCTTGACCGCGCCGGCGCCAGCGCCAATGAAGGCGCGGTGGTCACGGCGCATGAGGGAAGGGCGATGCCGCATCTGGTGATGGACTATTCCGGCGACGATCTCGGCCGCGACCGGATCGCGCCGCTGCTGGCGCAGCTCGCGGTCGCCGCGGCGGCAACCGGCGTGATGCAGGCGGCCGACATCAAGGTGCGGGCGCGCGGCTTCGACGACTATCTGGTGGCCGGCACGCGCGACAGCTTCGTGCATCTTGCCGTGTTCATGCTGGCGGGCCGTACGCCGGAGCAGAAGGTGGCGCTCAGCGTCGCGCTGCGTCAGACCCTGGTCGAGCACTGCCCCGACATTCATAGCCTCAGCGTCGACATCCGCGACATGGACCCCGAGGCCTACAAGAAGCGGCTGAAGCAGGCGTAGGGCGCTCGTTCGCGCCCTCTAGCGGCGAAGCAGCGCCATCATCTCGCGCCAATGATAGATCTGCAGCTTCGGCGCATCGGACCGCGCCGCCGCGATCATCGACAGCGCGACGTCGCCGGCGTCGATGCCGCGAAACCGATCGGCCCTGCCGCGCAGCAACGGGTTGACGATGTGCGCAAGCGCAATGAACAGCCGCTCCACCGGGCGGTGCTCGCTGCGCTCGCCCATCAGCATCGACGGGCGGAAGATCGCGGTGCGCGGAAAGCCGAGCGCGATGATGTCGCGTTCGGTCTCGCCCTTGGTGCGCAGATAGAACGAGCGTGAGGCGGCGTCGGCACCGACCGCGGTGACCAGAAACACCGCCTGCGCGCCGGCCTCGCGCGCGATCCGCGCGGCCGCCACCGGATAGTCGTGGTCGATCTTGTAGTACGCGGTCTCGTCGGGCGTCTGCTTGCGCGTGGTGCCGAGCGCGATGAACACCTCGTCGGCTTTCAGTTGTGCGGCCAGCGCCGGCAGGCGGTCGAGGTCGCCGATCAGCGCCGTCAGCTTCGGATTGTTGAAGGTCAGCGGTCGCCGCACCACCGCGATCACCCGCGCATAGTCGGCGCTGTCCAGCAGCCCGCGCAAAAGCTGCGAACCGATCAACCCGGTCGCGCCGAACACGAGCGCGGTTTTCGAAGCGGAGCTGTCGCCGGATGTGGTCATGTGCGGCAGGATGGCACAGGCGCGTGGCGGACCGCAACGCCAAGCCGCACAGCATCGGCGGCGACCGAAGGTGTCTCAGAAACCTCCACCAGCAGCTTGCCGGACGCGTGGCGAAGCACGCTGCGCTGATCGGCCGGAAGCGATGTCACTTGGCTAAAATTGAATCGAGTGCGTGGTGGATTTAGACAGCCGATGGAGGCACAACACGCGGGCTTGAGCTGGTGAGGTCGCGACGTTCGAAATGCCGGGTTCCGTTGTCAGAGTCACGCTGTCCCTGATCGGGCCAGGCATCATCGGCGTATTCGGCCTCGCGTTTCTCGCGGCCTGGAGCTACGACCGGCGGCGGCCTTATCTCGCTCTTCTGGCGGCTGCGTGTGCGCTGTTCGCTCTCGGGGCGACGAGCCAGATTCTGTATTGGCCACGTGATACGGGCCTCAACGCGATGGTGTCGGGCGCGCTCTACACCTGCGCCGTGATCGCGGCGGTCGAAGGGGTGCTGATCCGCTCGGGCAGGGCGTTGGGCTGGTGGATCGATGTCGTGATCTTCGCCGCGTTTTCGCTGGCGCTGTACTACTTCTTCTACGTCGATCGCAATCTCTTGGCGCGCATCTACGTGCAGAATTTCGGCTACGGACTGCTGCTCTGTGTCGCCGCGCTGCGGCTTGCGCAGCTCAGACACGGCCGCGTGGTCGACCGCATCCTGTTCTGGACGCTGCTCCTGTTCGGGCTGCACTTCTTTCCCCGCACCGTGTTCACGGTCGGCGCCTCGCCGCCGTCGGGTGGACCACTCGCCTTCGCCGACTCGGTGTTCTGGCAGACGCTGCAATTGTCGCTCGCGGTGCTGGGCGCAGCGCTAGCGATGGCCATCCTGGCTGCGGCGGTGTCCGACCTGATCGATGATCTGCGCCGCGAGCGCGATCTCGACCATCTCACCGGGCTGCTCAACCGCCGCGGCTTCGAGGCGGAGATCGCGGCGCCGATGCGCCGCGCGCCCGAAGGAGCGTCGCTGATTTTGTGCGACGTCGACCATTTCAAATCGATCAACGACACCTTCGGTCATGACGTCGGCGACGTCGTGCTGCAGGAGATTGGGACGATCCTGCGCAGAACCGCGCGCAAGGGCGATCTGGTCGGCCGCTGGGGCGGCGAGGAGTTCGCGGTGTTCCTGCCGGACGCTTCGCTCGCCGACGCCGCCGAATGCGCCGAACGGCTTCGCCAGACCATCGCCAACAGCCGCATTCCCGGTCTGGACACGCGGCCGGTGACGGCGAGCTTTGGGGTGGCGACGATCCGCGAAGCCGGCGACTGGGCGGCGCTGTACAAACTGGCGGACAGTCGGCTGTATTTGGCGAAGGCAGCGGGCCGGGATCGCACCGTCGATTGCGGGATGTAGTCGTCGCGTAGCCCGGATGAGCGAAGCGACATCCGGGATCAGCGTCTCTGCGGAACGAAGAGTCCCGGGTCTCGCTGCGCTCACCCGGGCTGCGCTTTCGCGATCCACAGTATGGCGACGGGCAGGGGGACAGCCTTGGCATCGGCTGACGCATGCGCCATCATGCGAGAATGAAGGCCACACACAGTACCACCGGCATCGCGCTTCCGCGGATCTGACGCTGGAAGCTGCAGCAGGCGATCGCCCTGATCGCTCGCTGTCGGTCACCCGAGAAGGTTCGGGTGAGCTATCGCCGCATGCGCGGCTTGCGAACCATTGGTCCTCACCATGCATAACGTTTTCGAAAGCCCGTTCAAGGGCATCACGCTCGATCGCCTGGTCACCAACCCGAATATCCGGGTCGGCCGCTACAGCTACTATTCGGGCTATTATCACGGTCACGGCTTCGACGACTGCGCCCGCTTCCTGCTGCCGGACGACGGTGTCGACAAGCTCGTGATCGGTTCGTTCTGCTCGATCGGCTCGGGTGCGGCTTTCATCATGGCCGGAAACCAGGGGCATCGCAGCGACTGGATCAGCACCTTCCCGTTCTTCTGGATGCCCGAAATGCCAGCCTTCGCCGGCGCGGCAAACGGATTCCAACCCGCCGGCGACACGGTCATCGGCAACGATGTTTGGATCGGCACCGAAGCCATCATCATGCCCGGCGTCACAATCGGGGACGGCGCGGTGATCGGCGCGCGGGCTGTGGTGACGAATGACGTCGAGCCTTATGCCATCCTCGGCGGCAACCCCGCGAAGCTGATCCGGAAGCGGTTTGGCGACCCCGACATCGCGCGGCTGCTCGAGCTTCGCTGGTGGGACTGGAGCGACGACGACCTGAGAGCCGCGATGCCGATCCTGACCAGCGGCGACGTGGCGGCCCTTCACCGGCATTGGCAGACGGCGGTCCAATCGCCGTGTAGCTAGTCCCGTAGCCCGGATGAGCGAAGCGACATCCGGGGGGCAGCATTTCGGCGGGCCGAAGAGCCCCGGGTGTCGCTGCGCTCACCCGGGCTACGCTGATCCACTCTGCGGGCTCCGGGCTTTGCTTGCCTGTCCCACCTCGTGACGGATTGGGCTGGCGCCAATCCGTCGGTGGTCGCAGTATGATGCATGTAACGCCCCGGGGATGGCGCCATGGCGACAATCGATGAATTTCGGAATGAGTTGTTTCAGCAGATCGCGAGGGCGGCCCAGCAGGGCCGTCCTCACGTAGAGATTAACGCAGGAGAATTGCATCGTGTTGTCGGCGGCTATCCTCCAAAGCCCGGCGGCAATCATTCTATGCCGCTGTGCTGCGATGCTATGCGTGCCGAGTCGAAGAAGGGGGCTGCCGAGATCGTTTACGAGACGGAAAGCGGTAAGTCGGCGTCGCTGACGATTCGATACTACCTGCCAAGGCCCTGAATTTCACGGTGCCGCATTTCGAAAGCGACGTCTGAAGGAGGTCCGATGAGCGCATCATCCGGCTATCTGGCGCTGGTTTACAAGGACAGCGACACCTCCTATGGCGTCGCCTTTCCCGATGTGCCCGGCTGCATCTCGGCCGGCGACACCTTCGAGCACGCGATCGACAACGCCGCCGAAGCGCTCGGTGGTCATCTTGCATTGCTGCGTGCCGACGGCGATCCGATCCCGCAGCCACGCAGCATCGAGCAGCTGCGCGACGACCCGGAGTTTGTCGCGGATGCCGCCGATGCGGTCGTGGCCTTCGTCCGCCCGCAGGCGGAGCGAGCGGCGGCGGAGTGACGAGCCGCATAGTCCGTAGCCCGGATGAGCGAAGCGATATCCGGGGCCAGCATCTCGGCGCACGAAGACTCCCGGGTGTCACTGCGCTCACCCGGGCTACGTTTGGTTAGTTCCTGACGCAGGCCGCGCTGAACCGCTCCACGATCGGCTTCAGTCCCTTGACCGACCATTTGTCCTTCAGACCGCCCGAGACGCGGATTGCCTGTCCCGCCGTCAGGACGCCGATCAAGGGCTGGGTTTCGCCGGGAGCAAGATCCGCTCTCAGCTCGAAGGCTCCCGTCATCTCAAAATTCTTGCTGCGCACCGACTTGCCGTTAAGCGTGACGGATTGCGCGCCGCTTGTCAGCGTGACGCTCAGCGGCTCGCTTTTGCCTTTGCCGAGGCTCGTGTATCCGCCCAGTCCGATCTGCACCGCGCCGCTCTTCAGGCACGTCAGGCGCAGCACATCGTCGGCTTCTTCCTCACCGGCCGGCATGCCGAGCACTTCGGCGGGCTGCTTGGTGGACGTCCACCGCACCTCCGTTGCCTGCGCTGCCGAACCGAACGACAGAGCCAGCACCAGCGCGCCGGTGAATGCGATACGCATGACCTATCTCCCAAGCTGCGACGGCTAGTCCGCTACGCCGGAGCGGGCGCAGGCGCCACAGCGTCCGGCCGGACGCCAGCCGCACCGGCGCGGACCATTGCTCATGGTGAGACGCGTTGTCGGGGAAGATGGTTCACGGCCGTAGGCCGGAGGGCGCTAGAGCCGAGCGTCTAGCGCTGTCGAGGAGGATCGGCGGATTATGCTGCGCTAAACCGCCCTACGGGCTCATCCGCCCGCGGGGCTATGCTCATTTGAATTATGCGCTCTACGAGCCGCCGTCGCTCATCTGAGCTCGGCCTTGCTCGTTCCATGTTCCTCGAATAAGGCGGCAACCTTCGACCAAGAAAGCTTGAATCCGTAAGAATTTCCATTCGGAAACCAGACGGCTGACCCATGCGAGATCTTTAACTCGCCCAGCTTGCTATCATTCTTCTTGATCTCAATACAAACGTCTGCTCGTCCTACTTCTAAGGGAGGTGTCGTGAGGAAAACACGATGAGTTGCCACGCTAAATTCTCCGAATTGCTAATGCATCACTGTATTTCTAAAGTCAGAAAGCGCAAGGTCGCCGAAAGTTGGTAACAGTGCGTAGGGCGCAATAGCGAAGCGTGTTGAGCCGTCGCATGATCAGCAGCGGATTACGCTTTGCTAATCCGCCCTACGAGCTAAGCCGCAGTTTCCGATGTTTGCGTCACGTCGCCACGGCCAGCCAGCAGGCCGGCCACCGAAATGTCCTCGTCGAGCGCTTCCCAATGCATTCCGACGCGGCTCAATTCCACCTGGGCTCGCTCGGCCGGCGTTGCCCGCATCAGCCGCGGAAACCAAGCCAGCGGCACGCCGAGGGTGCGACCGTCCGACAACTCGACCCACATCGTATGGTCGTCAAAGCGGACGCTGATGGCCGAAATGCTCATGCCAGGCTCTCAAGATCAGGTCGCGGCTGACTGCGATAACGACCATTGTAGTCCTGTACCCCGGATAAGCGAAGCGCCATCCGGGGGGCGTATCGGCGGACGCGGCGCGAAGAGTCCCGGGTATCGCTGCGCTCACCCGGGCTACGCTTGCTGGAGTCCCGGGTATCGCTGCGCTCACCCGGGCTACGCTTGATACGGGTTAAGCTCATGCGAGCGACGGTCGCTAGGCCAAGTCTTCGATGTCGTTCACTGGATCTGGAAGCTCAAGCTTTCCGAACCCAAGATATGTCCGCGCCCGATCATTGACGTTTTCCAGAACCGACTCGCCAAAGATATCCTGGAATATCGATTCTAGAATGTCCCGCATCGAGCCTCTGAGTGCAGAGTCCAGTAGAGTAAAATTGTACGCGTCTTTGTAGATCCCCAAGTAAGAGCAGATGGATCGCGTCAAAGTGACGACTGAATCCTGGAAGGTCATTCCTCTGTCAGATTGGGTGCTGAAATTGAATTCGCTTTCTAGCCTCTGCTTGATCTTGGCAATCTGTTTGTGAGAAACGGCTGAGACGTATCCGAAGCCACCGGGTGCCACTCTCAATTCCCTGCCTAAGAACTCCACGGATTCCGTTGGAGCGACGAGCTTCGTTTTTGAATGATCGTCAAGGTCGGGGATAGTGAAACCTAGCGCGAGAAGGTCATCCCTGACAAATTGGAGCCCGGCTTGCGCTTCGGCTTTGCTCTCGAAGAAGAGTATGATGTCATCGGCGTATCGGACCATTTTCAGCCGCCGGCGCTCGACGTGGAAATCAAAGGGTGCGAGAACAAAATTAGAGAGCAGGGGAGATAGTGGCATCCCCTGTCGGAGGCCGACACCGCGCTTGATTCCTCGGGCGGCTAGTTCTGCCCTTAAGCGACGGTCTTCTTTAACTTCGCAATCCACAAATCGCTTGAGGAGCGGCGTGACGCTATTTCGCGGCAAAGCTCTCTCGATACGATCCTTCAATTGATCGCGCGGAATCGAATCGAAGAATGATTCAATATCGGTCTTTACGCACCATCTAAGGTTGGTTCTCAGTTCCAGTGCGTCGCTTATCGCATTCCTGACACCTCTTCCCGGAAGAAAGCCGTAGGAAGATGCCCGAGAAATTCTCAGCCTTGAGCCCGAGGCCAGATATCCCATCAACGCGCGTTGAACTATCCGATCTTGTATAGTGGGGATGCAGATTAGGCGGTCATTCTTGCTGTTGGGCTTCGGGATAAGAACCGCACGCAATGGAGACGGGCCATATTGCCCGTTTCGTATAGCCTTCGCCAAATTAGCGATGTTGGAGTCAAGGCGTGCTGCGAACTGCTGAGCGGTTATGCCGTCTATTCCGGGCTTCCCCGCGTTAAGCGTGCTGTCCTTCGAATGAAGCCAAGTCTTTACGAGGTTGGCTTTTGTGAAAGCCCGGCACTGGGTTCGTAAACTCATCGTTCTCTCAGGCCTAGGATCGAGCCGATTGGTGCACCTAAGCCTGTTTGAACGGGTGCCAACGCAGCGTGCTTGACGCATTTGCTGGCTGTTGGAGCTTCGCGGGAGCCACGCTTTCGCGGTCCCCGCTCGGCACCTGACAGATCACCGTCTGGAGGTCAATTACTGACTGACCCAGGACGATGTGGATGGCGGCCACGAAAAGAACAAATCGTGAACGCGCGCTGCTGGTGCTCCGCTTCCGGCCTTGCCTCGCCTCGTCGTAAAAGTCCTTAGCCCCGCTCTTACCATTATGCACCTTGGGCATCGGCACCCCCGTTGATCTTTTGTGCCAACGCAGCGTGCTTGACGCATTTGCTGGCTGTTGGAGCTTCGCGGGAGCCACGCTTTCGCGGTCCCCGCTCGGCAACGGACAGATCACCGTCTGGAGGTCGTTTCAGGCGAGAAACGGTTACCAACGATTGAAATTTATCATGCTTGATAGTGCCGATCAACCGATTGGAACGAACTATCAACGGGTCTTGCGAGAAGAATAAGTGCGACGCTGGTAGCGTAAATGCAAAAGGCCCCCCGATGGGGAGGCCTTTCACACTTCACTGTGGGAAACCTATCGTTCAATTCCGCCGTGCCAAGAGCAGGTACCTTTACCTAAGCTCCGGCTCAGCCAGCCATCGCGACATATACTTCCCTCTTGCCCATCGCATCTAATCACACGCAGTGCGCCAACTCCGAGGATCAATAGGCCAGCAGTAGCAATCGCGATTGTCATAGCGAGTCCCTTTCTCTGGTTTCTGAGTTCTCAGGAGAAGCTGTCTTGACGTACGCGCGCAAGACGTCTCTTACGAGCACCCCGTCGTGGACCCGCACGTATCGCACTTCATGCAGGTGCCATTCCGCACCAGCGTGAAGTTGCCGCACTCCGAGCACATCTCGCCTTCGTAGCCCTTGGCTTTGGCTTCGGCGCGGCGTTCGGCTTTGGTCGGGGCGGCCTGGGTCGCGGCGGTGGTGGCTTTGCTCCACTGCAGCGCTTCCAGCTTTTCGGTCGGCGACAGATCCGTCTGCACTTCCTGCTTCAGCGCGGTGGCGCCTTCGAGGGCGTCGCCGACGCGGGAGGAGGCGAGCGCGGTGACGGTCGGCGCGGCGCCGGCCGGGGCGTTGCGCGGCGTCGTCTCCGCCGGGTGGGCGGGGGTGCTGCGCATCACCACCAGATTGTCGGTGCGCGACCGGGTCAGGCCCTTGGACAGATACTTGGTCGCCGCCGCGGGGCCCGCGATCACGCCGCCATCCGGTACCTTGCCTTCGTCGACGCCCTTGCCGATGGCGTCGAAGCCGGTCTCGGTCGGATCGACATGGGCGAGGTCGAACCGGCCCATGTAGCTCACCGCCAGCTCGCGGAACACGTAGTCGAGGATCGAGGTGGCGTACTTGATCGAGTCGTTGCCCTGCACCGGGCCGGCCGGCTCGAACCGGGTGAAGGTGAAGGCGTCGACATATTCTTCGAGCGGCACGCCGTATTGCAGGCCGAGCGAGACCGCGATGGCGAAGTTGTTGATGAAGGAGCGCAGCGCCGCGCCTTCCTTGTGCATGTCGATGAAGATCTCGCCGAGGCGGCCGTCATCATATTCGCCGGTGCGCAGGTAGACCTTGTGGCCGCCGACCACCGCCTTCTGGGTGTAGCCCTTGCGGCGATCCGGCATCTTCTCGCGCTCGCGCATCACCACGATGCGCTCGACCAGGCGCTCCACCACCTTCTCGGAGACGTGCGCGGCGCGGGCGGCCATCGGCTTGTCGAGGAAGGTGTCGATGTCCTCGTCCTCGTCGTCGTCCGCGATCAGCTGCGCGTTCAGCGGCTGCGACAGCTTGGAGCCGTCGCGGTACAGCGCGTTGGCCTTCAGCGCCAGCTTCCACGACAGCATGTAGGCGGACTTGCAGTCCTCCACCGTGGCGTCGTTCGGCATGTTGATGGTCTTGCTGATCGCACCGGAGATGAACGGCTGCGCCGCGGCCATCATCCGGATGTGGCTCTCGACCGACAGATAGCGCTTGCCGATCTTGCCGCACGGATTGGCGCAATCGAACACCGCGTAGTGCTCGGGCTTCAGGTGCGGCGCACCTTCGACCGTCATCGCGCCGCAGATGTGGATGTTGGCGGCCTCGATCTCGCGCTTGGTGAAGCCGAGCGCGGTGAGGAGGTCGAAGTTCGGCTGCGCGATCTGCTCGGCTTCGATCTTGAGGACGTCCTTGAGGAAGTCCTCGCCGAAGGTCCACTTGTTGAAGGCGAACTTGATGTCGAACGCGGTCGGCAGCGCCTTTTCGACCTTGGCGAGTGCTTCATCGGTGAAGCCCTTGGCCTTCAGGGTCGAGGCGTTGATCGCCGGCGCATTCGACAGCGAGCCGTGGCCGACGGCGTAGGCCGAGATCTCTTCGATCTGGTGCTCCGGATAGCCGAGCACGCGCAAGGCGGCGGGCACGGCGCGGTTGATGATCTTGAAGTAGCCGCCGCCGGCCAGCTTCTTGAACTTCACCAGCGCGAAGTCGGGCTCGATGCCGGTAGTGTCGCAGTCCATCACCAGACCGATGGTGCCGGTCGGCGCGATCACGGTGACCTGCGCGTTGCGGTAGCCGTGCTGCTCGCCGAGTTCGAGCGCCTTGTCCCAGGCAGCCTTGGCGTGGGCGACGGCGTCCGGGATCGGGCAGCCGGCGTGGTCGAGCGGCACCGGGTTGACCGACAGCGCCTCATAGACCCGGGTCTCGCCATGCGCGGCGCGGCGGTGATTGCGGATCACGCGCAGCATATGGTCGGCGTTCTTCTTGTAGCCGGGGAAGGCGCCGAGCTTGGCGGCCATCTCGGCCGAGGTCGCATACGCGGTGCCGGTCATGATGGCGGAGAGGGCGCCGCACAGCGCGCGGCCTTCCTTGGAGTCATACGACAGACCCATGGTCATCAGCAGGCCGCCGATATTGGCGAAGCCGAGGCCGAGGGTGCGGAATTCGTAGGACAGCTCGGCGATCTGCTTGGACGGGAACTGCGCCATCAGCACCGAGATTTCCAGCACCACGGTCCACAGCCGGCACAGATGCTCGTAGGCGTCGAGGTCGAAGCGGTTGGCGCCGACATCGTAGAACGCCAGCAGGTTCGCCGAGGCGAGATTGCAGGCGGTGTCGTCGAGGAACATGTATTCCGAGCACGGGTTCGATGCGCGGATGTCGCCGGACGCCTTGCAGGTGTGCCAGTCGTTCATGGTGGTGTTGAAGTGCAGGCCGGGATCGGCGCTGGCCCAGGCCGCGGTGCCGATCTTCTCCCACAGGTCGCGGGCCTTCAGCGTCTTCACCACCTTCTTGTTGGTGCGGGCGGTGAGGTGCCAGTCGCCGTCGGTCTCGACCGCGCGCAGGAAGTCGTCCTTCAGCGACACCGAGTTGTTGGAGTTCTGGCCGGCGACGGTGAGGTAGGCCTCGCTATCCCAGTCGGTGTCGTAGATCGGGAAGTCGATCTCCTTGTAGCCCTGCTTGGCGAACTGGATGACACGCTTGATCATCGCGTCGGTCACCAGCGCGCGGCGCGCCAGCTTGACCTCGCGGCGCAGCGCAGGGTTCTTCTCCGGATCGAAGCAGTCGTCGCCCGAGCCCTGGCAGTTGACGCAGGCCTTCAGGATCGCCTTGAGGTGCTTCTGGTTGACCTTGGAGCCGGTGACCAGAGCGGCGACCTTCTGCTCCTCCTTCACCTTCCAGTCGATGTAGGCCTCGATGTCCGGGTGATCGACGTCGACCACCACCATCTTGGCGGCGCGGCGGGTGGTGCCGCCGCTCTTGATGGCGCCGGCGGCGCGGTCGCCGATCTTCAGGAAGCTCATCAGGCCGGAGGACTTGCCGCCGCCCGAGAGGCGTTCGCCTTCACCGCGCAGCCGCGAGAAGTTCGAGCCGGTACCGGAGCCATACTTGAACAGCCGCGCCTCGCGGACCCACAGGTCCATGATGCCGCCGTCGTTGACGAGGTCGTCCTCGATGCCCTGGATGAAGCAGGCGTGCGGCTGCGGGTGCTCGTAGGCCGACTTCGACTTGGTCAGCTTGCCGGTCTTGTAGTCGACGTAATAGTGGCCCTGGCCGGGGCCGTCGACGCCGTAGGCCCAGTGCAGGCCGGTGTTGAACCACTGCGGGCTATTCGGCGCCACCATCTGCATCGACAGCATGTAGCGCAGCTCGTCGAAGAACGCGCGGGCATCGTCTTCGCTCGAGAAGTAGCTGCCCTTCCAACCCCAATAGGTCCAGCAGCCGGCGAGGCGGTCGAACACCTGCTTGGCGGAATGTTCGGAGGTGTAACGCTCGCTCTCGGGCAAAGCGGTGAGGGCGTCGGTGTCGGCGACCGAGCGCCACAGCCACGACGGCACGCTCTCTTCTTCGACCTTCTTCAGGCGCGCGGCGACGCCGGCTTTACGGAAATACTTCTGCGCCAGCACGTCGGAGGCGACCTGCGACCAGAACTCCGGCACCTCGACATTCTCGAGGCGGAACACCACCGATCCGTCCGGATTGCGAATCTCGCTGGTCGTCAGCCTGAACGCGATGTCCGCGTAAGGAGACTGGCCGTCCTTGGTGTAGCGCCGTTCGATCTTCATCTCGTGCCCCGTTCAAGTCGCCCGAACCCCCGCCTTGGGTGGCCCAGGAAGTTGCTAGATGGACGAACCTTGTTCGCCCGGCGAGCCGTGACCCGGCTCCATCTGTTTTCGCGGGCAGAGGCGACGGCCGCATTTTTGCAGCCGGACACTCCACCCAACATAACGCCCCATGTCGCTTTGCGAGCCGTTTTGCCGGCCCGTCGGAATGCGCCCCAACGGTCGATTTAGGAGCAGACGACGCCTCGCCCCGCTGCCGCTGTGGCCGTCGGAGGTGGTCGGTCTGGACCCTTCTGGGAAACGTCCGGCGGGACAAAAACACTCCCTCGCTGGACGGCCCTGAAGCTAGGCCGACTCCGTCCGACCCGTCAAGCAATAGTGCGGGTTCCTGAATCAAATACTAAATGTGGTGGATTAGGGTGGAAAACAGGGGCCGTGGCTCGCCCTGACCCGGTCAAGTATCGGTGAGTCCTCAGAGATTCCAAAGATCAAAAACGCGGCGCGGCGCCGCCGATCGCGGCTGCACCCGCTGTTCACAGGACAGGTATTTTTTCGCTCCAGGGGCTTGCCAAACCCGACTCAGGAGAGACGGCCAAAAGGTGTCTGATTACGGGTGGCGCCGGGGGCCCAACACCGGCATTCTGCGCGCTCCTCCTGCCGGGTTTTCCATGTCCGATCCTTCTCCGATTCCCGCGCGCGGCCGCATCGCGTCCGGCGGCCTGGTGTTCCTGACCGTGACCACGGTGGCCTGGGGCCTGAGCTGGCCGGTCACCAAATATCTGATCGCGCAGTGGCCGCCGCTGCCGCTGCGCGGCCTGACCGGCATCGCCGGCTCACTGGCGCTGTTCGGCTATGCGGCGCTGCGCGGCGACAGCCTCTCCGTGCCGCGCGACCAGCGGCTGCGGCTGGTGGTGTCGGCATTCTTCAACGTCACGCTGTGGATGGCGGTGATGGGGCTGGCGCTGCTGTGGCTGCCGGCCGGAGAGACCGCGGTGATCGCTTACACAATGCCGGTGTGGACCGCGCTGCTCGCCTGGCCGCTGCTCGGCGAGCGGCTGACGCTGCGGCGGGTCGCGGCACTGGCACTGGCGTTCGGCGGCATCGCGGCGTTGATGGGCGCGGCGGGCTTCGCCGCCAGCATGACGAAGCTGCCCGGCATCCTGCTGGCGCTCACCGGCGCGCTCGGCTTCGCGCTCGGCACCATCTTCCTGAAGCGGTTTCCGATCGCGCTGCCCGGCGCCACGTCGGCGGCGTGGCAGATCGGGCTCGGCTGCATTCCGGTGGCGGTGATCGGGCTCGCCTTCGAGATCCCGCACGCTTCGGTGCTGACGCCGCTCGGCTGGGTCGGGCTGGTGTATCTCGTCGTGATCCAGTTCTGCGTTGCTTACGTCTGCTGGTTCGCCGCGTTGCAGCGGCTGCCGGCATCGGTCGCGGCGATCGGCACCATGGCGACGCCGGTGATCGGCGTCATCGCCTCGGCGGTCGCGCTGCACGAGCCGCTCGGCGTCGGCCAGATCGCCGCGCTGGTGATGACGCTGACCGGCGTGGCGCTGGCGACGCGGTCCTGATCCACGGCAATTGCCGGTGGACCGCGCCGCGCGCGGCCTGATACAAAATGCCGTCGCCGCCATCTCACGAGCGGCGCGGACAACGAACA
Organism: Rhodopseudomonas sp. G2_2311; assembly: GCF_047501505.1. NCBI lineage: Bacteria > Pseudomonadati > Pseudomonadota > Alphaproteobacteria > Hyphomicrobiales > Nitrobacteraceae > Rhodopseudomonas > Rhodopseudomonas sp. G2_2311. Next base: position 479,043 of record NZ_JAZDRK010000001.1, on the reverse strand, counting down.
AGACCCCAGGGGCATGACATGACGTCCAACACGAAGAAGCTGCTGGTGACGGAATCGTTGTCGCAGCGGGGCAGGGCGCTGATCGCCGAACGCGGCGATATCGAGATGATCGAATTTCCCAACATGATTTCGGCGGAGGATTTCGACGCGCTGTTGCGCGCCGAGGCGCCGGTGCACGGCGTCGCGCTCGGCGCCACAAGGTTCGGCGAGCGCGAACTCGACGCGGCGCAGGAGATGCGCGTGGTGGCGCGGATCGGCGTCGGCTTTGATGCGATCGACGTGCCGGCGCTGAACAAGCGCAAGGTGCCGCTGATGACTGCCGGCACGACGAATTCGCCGTCGGTCGCCGAGCAGGCGCTGTTCATGATGCTGACGCTGGCCAAGCGCGGCGCCGAGCTGCACGCGCTGGTGAAGACCGGCGCCTGGGCGACGCGGCTCGGGCTGCTGCCGTTCGATCTGTTCGGCAAGACGGTGCTGATCGTCGGCTTCGGCCGGATCGGCACCCGCACCGCCAAGCGCTGCCTGGCGATGGAAATGACCGTGCTGGTGTACGACCCTTACGTGGCCGCGGCAGCGATCGAAGCGGCCGGCTGCAAGGTAGTGGACGATCTCGCCGCGGCGCTGCCGGAGGCCGATTTCGTCAGCCTGCACTGCCCGAAGACGGCGGAGACCACCGGGCTGTTCGACGCGGCGCTTCTGTCGAAGATGAAGCCGACCGCGTATCTTATCAACACAGCGCGCGGCGGCATTGCGGTCGAGCAGGCGCTGTACGAGGCGCTGCTCGCCGGCAAGCTCGCCGGCGCCGGGTTAGACGTGTTCGAGCAGGAGCCGCCGCCGCACGGCCACAAGCTGTTCGATCTGCCCAACGTGATCATCGCGCCGCACGTCGCCGGCGTCACCCGCGAAGCGCTCGACCGGATGGGCGAGCAGACCGCCCGCAACATGCTGAGCGTGCTCGACGGCGATCCGATCCGCGTCAACGTCGTCAATCAGGACGTGCTCGGTTAGTTGGCCCCTCAGCGCTCATCACCTTAGCGCGCGTCACTGCGAGCACCCGGATCGGCGTTCCGCGCCGTCCGAGCACAGGCTCCGCGAAGCAATCCAGGGCCGCAAGTCCCGAGATTGGATTGCTTCGTCGCTTCGCTCGCAATGACGCCTCAAACATCATTGCATCATCACCAAAACAAGATTCGGGGAGAGGTCCATCATGGCGTTCAAGGAGTACGGCGATTACGACGGCGTCGGGCTCGCCGAACTGGTCCGCAGCAAACAGGTTACCCCTGCCGAATTGCTCGACGAAGCCATCGCGCGGACCGATGCGCTCGATCCCACGCTGAATGCGGTGGTGGTCCGGCACGACGATTACGCGCGCAAGCAGATCGAAGCCGGTCTGCCGCAGGGGCCGTTCAGCGGGGTGCCGTTTGTCTTGAAGGATCTCGACCTGCTCGCCGGCACCCGCACGACCTTCGGTGCCAGCCTCTACAAGGATTTCGTCGCGCCCCACACCGGCACGCTGGCGGGACGGTTTCTCGCGGCCGGCGTGACGATCTTCGGCAAGAGCGCCAGCCCGGAATTCGGCCTGATGCCGACCACGGAGTCGCGGCTGCACGGCCCGACCCGCAATCCGTGGAACACGGATCATTCCTCCGGCGGCTCGTCGGGCGGTGCTGCGGCGGCCGTCGCCGCGCGCATCTTGCCGGTGGCGCATGCCAGCGACGGTGGCGGCTCGATCCGGATTCCGGCCTCCGCCTGCGGCGTGTTCGGGCTGAAGCCGACGCGGGCACGCAATCCGATCGGCCCGGATCGCGGCGAGGGCTGGGGCGGCTTCGCCTGCGGTCACGTCGTAAGTATCAGCGTCCGTGATAGTGCGGCGATGCTCGATGCGCTGCACGGCCCGGAGCCATCGAGCCCTTACGTTGCGCCGCCGCCCGAGCGTCCGTTCGCGGAGGAAGTCGGCCGCGAACCGGGGCGGCTGCGGATCGCGTTCACCGACTGCTCGACCTATGGCGATGCGATCGATCCGGAAGTCGCGGCGGCGGTGCGTGATACCGCAAGGCTGCTCGAAGGCCTCGGTCACCACGTCGAAGAACGCGCGCCGGTACTACCTGCCGATCCGGCGCAAGTGATCGCCACCATCGTTGCCTGCAACACCGGCCTTGCGGTGCAGCTCGCCGAACAGACAGTCGGCCGCGCCATGACCGAGCGCGATTTCGAAGTGCTGACGCTGGCGTCGGCCGCTAATGCACGCAAAGCGAGCGGTGTCGATTATTGCGCGGCGCAGCTCGCCGCGTTCCAGATCTCACGCGCGATGGCTGATTTCTTCGCGAACGTCGACGTGTTCTTGTCGCCGACACTCTGCACGCTGCCGCTGCGGATCGGCGAGATCGATACCATGGCGCACGACCTCTCCGGGATCAGCCCGACGCTTCGTCGGTATATTCCGGGCACGAGCCTGTCTAATATGTCCGGACAACCGTCGATGTCAGTGCCGCTGGCCTGGAGTGCGAGCGGCCTGCCGATCGGCATGATGTTCGCAGGCCGGTTCGGTGACGAAGCCACGCTGTTGCGTCTTGCTGCGCAGCTCGAGCGTGAACGGCCGTGGAAAACTCGGCGCCCACCGGTCTGTGCCTCGACATAGCCACACAAAATAGAAACCAGCGACCATTGTCTGCGTTGACGTGTTCGGCCTTGGTGTTGTCTTCAGGCCGACTGGAGGAGCTTTGTATTGACTGCCAACGACCCGACCGATGAAGCGCTCGCGGCGATCGCGAGCATCTTCGAAAAGCCCGACGCCAAGGCGGCGGCGCGAGACGAAGTGGTGCCGGAGGAGGGCTCGCCCTCTGTCCCGCCGTCGTCCGATGCCGACGCGCAGGGCGACGAGCCTGTTGCGGCCGAGGCAATGTCCGACAGCGATGTCTCCGAGTCCGCCGCTGAACCGGTGAAGACGACCGACGAGCCCGCGTCGGGAGCGGTGCCGGAGCCCGACGACAGCGACGACGATCTCGAACGCTATACGCGCGAGGGCCCGGGACCGCTGGATGCGCTGCGCTTCAAATGGCGCATGCGCCGCGACGACCGTGGTTATTTCGTCGACGAGACCATCGGGGCCAGCGTGCATCCGATTTCCAGCGGGCCGATGTCGCGTGTCGATGCCATCGCCTTGATTGAGGCCCGCGACCAGGAGACCCGGCGCCGGTTCGAGGCGCTGCGCCACGAGATCGTGATGGGCCCGTCTGAGCGGGGCTATGACGAGGACAGTGACGAACTCGACGACGCGCGCTAAGCAAGGGCCGCGCTGAGCCGGCCTGTGGTTCCCACCGCCCGCGGCCGCCCGTGCGCCGCATAACACCACCTGCGGCGGTCAAACGACGGCAGCGCCCGCTCTGCGGCAAGCTGCCGCACCACCAGGACTAGATCAATGTACCAGAGCCTTGAAGCCGACCTGCGTTCACTTGCGGATGCGGGGCGACGACGCACGCTCCAGCCGCGCGCCGGCGTCGACTTCACGTCCAACGATTACCTCGGCCTCGCCGAGTCCGACGAACTGCGCCAGGCCGCCGCCGATTCAATCGCGCGCGGCGTCCCGGTTGGAGCCGGCGGTTCGCGCTTGCTGCGTGGTAATCACGAAGAGCACGAAGCGCTCGAAGCGGAAGCGGCCGATTACTTCGGTGCGGAGAGTGCGCTGTATCTCGGCGGCGGCTTCAGCGCCAACCATGCGATCTTCGCGACGCTGCCGCAGCGTGGCGATCTCGTGCTGTACGACGAACTGATCCACGCCAGCGTGCACGAAGGCATGCGCCGTGGCCGCGCGACCTGTGAAAGCATCCCACATAGCGACATCGATGCCTTCGATACACGGCTGCGGCAATGGCGAGCCGGCGGTGGCCGCGGCCGCGCCTGGATCGCGGTCGAAAGCGTGTACAGCATGGACGGCGACAGCCCGCAGCTCGACGAGCTGGTCGCGGTGGCGGATCGGCACGACGCCATTCTGGTGATCGACGAGGCGCATGCCACCGGCGTCTGCGGACCGGAGGGGCGGGGGCTGGCCGCCTCATTCGAGGGCCGCGCCAACGTGATCACGCTGCACACCTGCGGCAAGGCGCTCGGCACCATGGGCGGCTTCGTGCTCGGCCCGAAGATCGTGCGCGACTTCCTGGTCAACCGGGCGCGGCCGTTCATCTTCGCCACTGCGCCGTCGCCGCTGATCGCTGCGGTGACGCGGGCGGCGCTCGGCATCAGCCGTACCCGGCCGGAGCGGCGGGAGCGGCTCGCATCGCTGGTCGCGTTCGCGGACCGCGAATTGAAGCAGCGCTGCGGCATCACCTCGTCCGGCTCGCACATCCTGCCGATCATTGTCGGCGCCAATGCCACCGCGGTGGCGCTGGCGGCATCGCTGCAGCGGCGCGGCTTTGACGTCCGCGCGATCCGGCCCCCGACGGTGCCGGAAGGCACCGCGCGGCTGCGCATCGCGCTCAGCGCCAATCTGTCGGAGGACGTGATCGCCTCGCTGTTCGCGGCACTCGCCGAAGACATGAGGGCGGCGGCATGAGCGCGCGGATCGTCGTCACCGGCACCGACACCGGCATCGGCAAGACCGTGTTTGCTGCTGCGCTCGCCGGCGCGCTGGATGCCAGCTATTGGAAGCCGGTGCAGTCCGGCCTCGAAGACGAGACCGACGCCTGCGCGGTGCAGCGGCTGTCGGGACTTGCCGCCGATCGCATCCTGCCGGAGCGCTACCGGGTGAAGACGCCGGCGTCGCCGCATCTCGCCGCGGCGATCGACGGCGTCAGCATCGACTGCAACGCGCTCGAATTGCCCGCGGTACCGCGTCCGCTGGTGGTCGAGGGCGCCGGCGGACTGATGGTGCCGCTGACGCGCGAGGTGACTTACATCGACGTATTCGCGCGCTGGAAAGCACCGCTGGTGCTGTGTGCCCGCACCTCGCTCGGCACGATCAACCACACGCTGCTGTCGATCGAGGCGATTCGGGCGCGCGACATTCCGCTGCTCGGCGTCGCCTTCCTCGGCGACGAAAACGCCGACTCCGAACAGATCATCACCGAGCTCGGCCGCACCCGCCGGCTTGGCCGATTGCCGCGGCTGGCTTCGCTCGAGGCGGCCGCGCTGCGTGCTGCATTCGCGGCGGCGTTCGATCCGCGGGACTTTGTTGGAGACGCGCCATGAGCCACACCTCGCCGGTCTGGCATCCGTTCACCCAGCATGCGGTGCAGGGTGAAACCCCGACGATCGTGCACAGCGAGGGCGCCTGGCTTCAAGCCGATGACGGACGGCGGATCTTCGATGCGATCAGTTCATGGTGGGTGGTGACGCATGGCCATCGCCATCCGACCATCATCTCGGCGATCAAGCAGCAGGCCGATCAGCTCGATCAGATCATCTTCGCCGGCTTCACCCATCCGCCGGCCGAACAGCTTGCGCAGCGCCTGGTCGAGATCACGCCGCCCGAGCTGACGCACGTGTTCTACTCCGACAGCGGCTCGACCTCGGTCGAGGTCGGCTTGAAGATGGCGCTCGGCTATTGGCTGCATTCCGGTGAAAACCGGCGGCGCATTCTGGCGCTGGAGGGCGCGTATCACGGCGACACCATCGGCGGCATGTCGGTCGGCGAACGCGGCGTGTTCAACGCGCCCTACGATCCGCTGCTGTTCGACGTCAGCCGGCTGCCGTTTCCGCGCGCGGGAGCCGAGCAGGCGACGCTCGACGCGCTGGAGCAGGCGTGCCGCGCCGAGGCGGTGGCGGCGCTGATCGTCGAGCCGCTGGTGCTCGGGGCCGGCGGGATGCTGATCTATCCGCCGTGGGTGCTGGCCGAGATGGCGCGGATCTGCAAGGCGCGTGGCGTGCTGCTGATCGCCGACGAAGTCATGACCGGCTGGGGCCGCACCGGCACGCTGTTCGCGTGCGAACAGGCGAACGTCGTGCCCGACATTGCCTGCTACTCCAAAGGACTGACCGGCGGCTCGGTGCCGCTTGCGGTGACGATGTGCCGGCGCGAGATCTTCGACGCGCATTTCTCGACCGACCGGCGCAAGACGTTCTTTCACTCCAGCTCCTACACCGCCAATCCGATCGCCTGCGCCGCGGCGCTGGCTAATCTTCAGGTGTGGGCAAGCGAGCCGGTGCGGCAGCGGATCGGCGATCTCGCCGCGGTTCACGCCCGCGCGCTCGATCGTTTTCGCGACGACACGCGCTTCGCCAACGTCCGCCAGATCGGCACCATCGCGGCGGTCGATCTCGAGGTCGGCGACAGCGGTTATCTCGCCGACGTCGGGCCACGGCTGTACGCGTACTTCATCGCCCGCGGCCTGTTGGTCCGTCCGCTCGGCAACACTATCTACCTGATGCCGCCCTATTGCAGCACGGCGGCAGAGATCGAGACGGTGTACGAGGCGATCGCCGCGGCACCCGAGGTGCTGGGCGCGTAGCGGCGACGTAAGCTCGCTTTAAGACCTCATGGTGAGGAGGCGCGAAGCGCCGTCTCGAACCATGGGCCGCGAGCCCGTGCGGTGCCTTCATCCTTCGAGACGCCCGGCTCCGCCGGGCTCCTCAGGATGAGGAGCCCGTGCTTCGTTGGCGCTATCGCTTCAGCTGATCGATGAAGCATTCGAGGCGAGGGGGAAGAGCAGATTGTCTGCTGTTACTTCTTCGGGGTGAACGCCTGCGAGATCCGGGCCCAGGTCTTCTCGTACACCGCGGCGGTCTCGTCGAGGCCGGCCTTGAGCGCGTTCCAGGTCTCGTCGCCGGCGGCCGACAGTTGCGTCAGCTTCGGGCCGAGCGTCTTTTCGGTTTCTTCGGTCCAGCGGCGGAGCTGGGATTCCATTTCCTTGCGGCCCTGTTCGAGCGCTGCGGCGGTGCCGGTCTGGATCGTCTCCAGCGACGACAGGAACGATTGCCGTTGCGCTTCAGCGCGGGCGGCGAGCGCATCCTTGACCAGCCCGGCCTGATCGCCGGCGGTGCCGAGGAATTTCTGGAACGCCAGTTCGACCTCGTTCCACTGCGCCGAGACCGCCGACAGCGCGGCGTCGGTCACCTGCTTGGAGGCGCCGAGATCGGCCTGCAGTGCGTTGACTTGGGCCTGGAAAGCGTCACGCGCGGTGCGGAGCTGCGCAAGGGCTTCCTGCGCCTTGGCGCTCGAGGCGTCGCCGAGCTTGGCGGCCGCTTCCTCGATCTTGGCGATCGTCGCGGCGGACTCGTCGAGTTTCTGCTTGGTCCATTCCAGATAGGCTTGAGTGAGATCGGGCTTGGTCATGGCAGCTTCCTTTTGAAGTCAGGCCGTGGGTGATGGTTGGGCTCCGAACGCGGAGCCGAGCGGGGGATGGACGTCGGACGGGGCGCCTGCGCCGATGCCGAGCAGTTCGGCCAGCGCCAGCCGCCGGACGGCCGTCTCGACGGTCCGCTTTCGCTCGGCGTCGAATGTGTCCCAGCCGAGTGAACTCAGCATGACGTTGCGCATGGTGCGGAAGTTGGAGATCGCGCCGAGCACGATCGCGACACGGACCTTCAGGTCCTCGTCGTCCGGCGAACGTCCGGTGGCGGCGGCCACTTCGGCGATCAGGGCGGCCTGAAACCGCGCGACCGACTGGTAATAGATGATGCGGAAGGCATCGTCGGCGTCGCGCTCGCAGCGGACGAAGAACACCGTCCAGGCCTCGGGCTCTTCGTCGCCGGCGATGAACTGGAAGAAGCGCATCACCACCGCGTCGATGTGACGGGCGGGATCGGCGCTGGCCGTGCGGAGCTGGTCGATCAGCGGCTCGATCCGGGATCGCATGTAGTCGGCGATCGCTTGCGCGGCGGCGAGGTACAGCTCGCGCTTGCCGCCGAAGTGATAGGGGATCGCCGCCTGATTGACTTTGGCCCGCTCGGCGAGCTGGCGGGTGGTGGCGCCGTGGTAGCCGACCGAGCCGAACACCTCGATCGCCGCCTCGATCATCCGGGCGCGCGTGTCGTGGCTTTGCGAGCCGAGCGCGGGCCGGAGCAGGGCGGTGTGGCCGTTGGACTTCATCGTCGACGCCTCATTGGCGTCTGTTTAATTCATTCGAATGAATGAGACTTTGCGCTGGATCAATCGTGCTCGCCCGCACGCGATGGCCGCTGTCGCAGGCATAGGGGGGCCTTCATGTTTTCACGCGGACGCACCACCTGTGCGCCTGGTTCGAGATGGTCGCCCCGAGTCCTGACGACGAGGTCGTCCAGAGTGCCTGCCGCGGCACGGCGTTGTGAGAGCGGTTCTATTTTTGATGAAGCGCATCATCCAAAAGAAAAAGGCGCCCCGCGAGGAGCGCCTTTCCCTAACTGGTATCGCGGAAGCGACTAGTACGAGTAGTACATCTCGAACTCGACCGGGTGCGGGGTCATTTCGAACCGCGCGACTTCGGTCATCTTCAGCTCGATGAAGGCGTCGATGAAGTCGTCATCGAACACGCCGCCGGCCTTGAGGAAGGCGCGATCCTTGTCGAGGTTCTCGAGCGCTTCACGCAGGCTGCCGCAAACGGTCGGGATCTGCTTCAGCTCTTCCTTCGGCAGGTCGTACAGATCCTTGTCCATCGCCGGACCCGGATCGATCTTGTTCTTGATGCCGTCGAGGCCGGCCATCAGCATCGCCGCGAAGGCGAGATACGGGTTGGCCATCGGGTCCGGGAAGCGGACTTCGACGCGCTTGGCCTTCGGCGAGGTGGTGTAGGGGATGCGGCACGAGGCCGAGCGGTTGCGGGCCGAGTAGGCCAGCAGCACCGGCGCTTCATAGCCCGGGACCAGACGCTTGTAGGAGTTGGTCGACGGGTTGGTGAAGGCGTTGATCGCCTTGGCGTGCTTGATGATGCCGCCGATGTAGTGGAGGCAGGTTTCCGACAGGTCGGCGTACTTGTTGCCGGCGAAGGTCGGCTTGCCGTCCTTCCAGATCGACTGGTGCACGTGCATGCCCGAGCCGTTGTCGCCGTAAACCGGCTTCGGCATGAAGGTCGCGGTCTTGCCGTAGATGTGGGCGACCTGATGGATGCAGTACTTGTAGATCTGCATCTGGTCGGCCATGTGGGTCAGGGTGTCGAACTTCATGCCGAGCTCGTGCTGGGCCGAAGCGACTTCGTGGTGATGCTTCTCGACCTTGACGCCCATCTTGGCCATCGCGCCGAGCATCTCCGAGCGCATGTCCTGCACGGAATCCTGCGGCGGAACCGGGAAGTAACCGGCCTTGGTGCGGATGCGGTGGCCGAGGTTGCCGCCTTCGTACTCGGTGTCCGAGTTGGTCGGCAGTTCCGACGAGTCGAGCTTGAAGCCGGTGTTGTACGGGGTCGCCGAATAGCGCACGTCGTCGAACACGAAGAACTCGGCTTCGGGGCCGACGAACACGGAGTCGCCGATGCCGAGCGCCTTGACCTGGGCTTCCGCCTTCTTGGCGATGCCGCGCGGATCGCGGTTGTAGGGCTCGCCGGTCGACGGCTCGAGAATGTCGCAGGTGATCACCATGGTGGTCTCTGCGAAGAACGGGTCGATCGTCGCGGTCGACGGATCCGGCATCAGGGTCATGTCGGACTCATTGATCGCCTTCCAACCTGCGATCGAAGAACCGTCGAACATGGTGCCTTCGGAGAAGATGTCCTCGTCGATCATCGACACGTCGAAAGTGACATGCTGCCACTTGCCGCGCGGATCGGTGAAACGCAGATCGACGTATTTCACGTCGTTGTCCTTGATGGATTTCAGGACTTCTTTAGCGGTCGTCATGAGTACCCCTTTGCTACGGGTCGTCGTGAAATGGCGGCCGGATCGGCCGCCAGGTGATGCGATCAGGCGAGGGTTGATAGGCCGGGTGCTTAGATGGCGTCCAGTCCGGATTCGCCCGTCCTGATGCGGATGGCTTCTTCAATGTTGGAAACGAAAATCTTGCCGTCGCCGATGCGGCCGGTCTGGGCGGCGCGCCGGATGGCGTCGATCGCTTTCTCGACCAGGTCGTCGGCGATCACGATCTCGATCTTCACCTTGGGCAGGAAGTCGACGATGTATTCCGCGCCGCGATACAATTCGGCGTGGCCCTTCTGCCGGCCGAAGCCCTTGGCTTCCGTGACCGTGATCCCCTGCAATCCGACTTCCTGCAGCGCTTCTTTGACCTCGTCGAGCTTGAACGGCTTGATGATGGCTTCGATCTTCTTCACTTACACTCTCCCCGGACTTCCCACGTCGTGAGTCGGCATGTGTATGCCAGATTGCGCGACGCTGCGCAGTTGATCGATAACACCGCGGCCGACTGGGTGAGCAACACCATCCCCAAATCCCGCCAGGCCGGAACTCGGAAAACGGTCGCGCAGACCCCGCCTCAAAGAGGCGAGCGCGAGGGATCGAAACTGGCTTCCGTAAAAGCAGGGTCCGTGCCAATTTGCGCACCGGCCGATTGTGAAGCTTTATCAGGATATTAATCGCCCGCAGCGTTCACTCAGCGGATGCAAAATGGGCTTTGCCTGATCAATTGTTCAGCAATCGGCCTATGAATTGTGCATTTGAAGGTTTTGTCCGGTCTCGCACCGTTGATGCTGCCTTCGCTGCAGGCGACTGTACCGGGAATTGGGCATGGAACTGTTGACGCCCGCTGAAATGGACCGCGCCGACCTTTTGACGATCGCAGGCGGATCGTCAGGCTTCGCGCTGATGCTGCATGCCGGCCGCCACGTCGCCCAGGCGGCGATCGATCTGGCCGAAGAAGGTCCGATCCTGGTGATCGCCGGTCCCGGCAACAACGGCGGCGACGGGCTGATTGCCGCGACCGAATTGGTTGCACTCGGCCGCACCGTGCACGTGATGCTGCTCGGCGAACGCGAGGCATTGAGGGGCGATGCGGCACTGGCGGCGCGGGAGTGGAAGGGGCCGCTGCTGCCATTCCTCACCCAGTCGATCGGCTCGCCGGCGCTGATCATCGACGCGCTGTTCGGCTCCGGCCTCAACCGGCCGGTGAAGGATCAGGCGCTCGAGGTGATCGAGGCGGTGAACCACAGCGGCGTGCCGGTGCTGGCGGTCGACCTGCCGAGCGGCATCAATGGCGCCACCGGCGCCGTGATGGGCGCGGCGATCCGGGCGCGCGAGACCGTCACCTTCTTCCGCCGCAAGATCGGCCACCTGCTGCTGCCCGGCCGGCTGCATTGCGGTCAGGTCCGGCTGGTCGACATCGGCATCGAGCCCGGGGTGCTGGGCGAAATCCGGCCGCAGGCGTTCGAAAACGATCCCGATTTGTGGCTTCCCAACTTTCCGGTGCCGCGTGCCGACGGCCACAAATACGGCCGCGGCCACGCGGTGGTGGTGTCGGGTGAGCTGTCGCAGACGGGGGCGGCGCGGCTGGCGGCGCGGGGCGCGCTCCGTGCCGGCGCGGGTCTGGTGACCGTGGCGTCGCCGCGCGACGCGCTGGCCGTGAATGCGGCGGCGCTGACTGCGGTGATGGTGCGGCCGGTTGATACGCCGGAGGAGCTCGGCACCATGTTGGCCGACCGCCGTTTCAACGCCATCGGGATCGGGCCAGGCGCCGGGATTGGCGATGAGACCCGCGGCAAGGTGCTGGCGGCGCTGGCTGCCGGCGCCGCGGTGGTGCTCGACGCCGACGCGCTGACCAGCTTCGCCGGGCATCCGGAGGAATTGTTCGAGGCGATCAAATCGTCCAGCAACCCGCAGGTCGTGCTGACGCCCCACGAAGGCGAATTTCCGCGCCTGTTCAGCGATATGAGCAACAAAAATCCACTTCGCTCGAAGCTTGAACGAGTTCGCGTAGCGGCGCAGCGCTCCGGGGCCGTGGTGCTGCTCAAGGGCGCCGATACGGTGGTGGCGTCGCCGGACGGCCGGGCGGCGATCGCCGCCAATGCGCCGCCGTGGCTGGCGACCGCCGGCTCAGGCGACGTGCTGACCGGGATCATCACCGGCCTGCTGGCGCAGCGCGTCCCGGCGTTCGAGGCTGCCTGTATCGGCGTGTGGATGCACGGCGAGGCGGCGTGCGAGGCCGGTCCGGGCCTGATCGCCGAGGATCTGACCGAGACCCTGCCGGCGGTGCACCGCCGGGTCTATGACGCGCTCGGCATCGAGTACTGACGGTTCCGAAAAAGAGTCTCGATTCCCCCGGGGCTTGGAGCCGGACTCTCAGGTGACGAGATAGCTCCGCACCAGCCGCGGCTCCGACCATTTCGCTGCGTAGGACTCGATCAGCCAGAGCCCGGGATACTCCGCCGCAAAGGCGATGCGCTGGGTCTGGCCGGCGTCGATCGCCAGCGTATCCAGCCAGAATGGTTTCCAGCCGTCATCGAGCCGGTCGAGCAGCCGGAAGTGATGGCCGTGCAGGTGAAACACCATCGGCATGGTGGCGTGGTTGGTCAGCGCCAGCACCACGGTGCGGCCGCGCTTGACCTGAAATGCTGGGCCGGCCGCCGGGTTGAACTTGTCCGGCGCGAACCAATCGAGCTGCGCATTGACCAGGGCGCCGAGCAGCAGCTCGGTTCGGAGCGCTCCGCCGAGCGGCAGCTGGGTTGGAAGGCCTGCGGCCGGCAGCGGCGCCGGCTGCGGCAGCGGCGCCGGGCGGAGCGGATCGCCGGCATAGACCAGCTTGCCGAGCTCGGTCGGCTTGCCGCCATCGTGCAGAGTGATCGCCGCCCGCGATCCGGCAGCCTTTGGGGTGTCGATCAGCGTATCGACTCGGCCGCCCGGCGCGATCACCAGCGCACCGCCGCGCGCCAGGAACGGCTCCGCCGGCTGGCTGTCGAGGGCCATCACCCAGACGTTGTGATCCTCGATTTTGAGCGCGATCACATTGCGTTGGCAGGCGTTGATGAAGCGGAATCTAAATCGGCCGTTGGTCCGCACGGCAAACTCCGCCGACGGTTTGCCATTGACCGTGTAGAGCCACGGCGTCGCGCCGGCATCGACACCGGCGGGGCGCGGCTTGCCGTCGTCGCCGAGGCGGTAGTCTTCGATCAGCACCACCTGATCGCCGTCGGCCTGCGGCGGCTCCGGCTCGGTGACGATCAGCGGCAGCGCCGGCATCGGTGCCGGTCCGGCGTCGGCGGCCAGCCGGAGGTCGGCGAGCAGGGTGCCGGCCGACCGTAAGGTGAGCAGGAAGCTGTCGCTGCCGCCGGGCGGGACCGGCTGCATCTTCACCAGCGGCTCGGCCGCCCCGGCGCCGCCGAGGCCGCGCAGCGTCAGCAGCGCCGGCTCGGCGAGCTTGTTGTCGAACTGTACCGTGACCTCGTCGCCGCGCAGCAGCGGCGGGCCTTCGAGGCTCAAGATCGGCCGCGCCACCGCAGCCGCCCCCGGCTTCAGCACGACCGAGCCCATGGCGGCGCGGAGCAGCAGCGTCTTGCGTGCCGGCGCAGCCGCGGCCTGGATCGGCAGCGTTGGCGCGACCGTTACGGCGCCGAGGCCGGCGAGCACGGTGCGGCGGGACAGGGCAGGCGGCTGATCGAACATGTGTGATGCGGACCACGTTCGCCGCGCGCTGTCCAGCGGTCTGCGACAACGTGATGCTTGAGGTGTCCGAGATTCGGCTCCTAAGACTGAGTTCCCATTTGCTGCATGACGAGGCTGCCTTCTCCATCATGACGACGACCGAAGATGCCGGTTGGCTCGAACGACTCTCTCTTATTCTCGACGCGTTTCGGGAGATTCACCCCGAAATCACTGCCAACCAGATCCTCGTGTTGCTGCAGATCGGGGGCAAACCCGGCATCACCCAGCGCGAGCTTTCGGAGCGCACGGGCCTCAAGGACGGCACGATTTCGCGAATCTGCGCACTGATGTCCGAGCGCGGCCATCAGGATCGCGCCGGCCTGTCGATCGTCGATATCCGCGGCGTACCGGGCGATTACCGCCTGAAAGGCCAGTATCTGGTCGGTCGCGGCACCGATCTCTACGCCCGCGTACAGTCATTGATGACCGCCGGCAGCTGAGCGAGGAGGCGGTTTGGGGCGGTAACCCGTGTCGGCTCGCAGCAAGCGTCGCCGATCTGCGACGGCCCGCCGCGGTTGGTAAAAGCTGCGGGTTTCTCTTGATGCGGGCCCTATATGTCATGCTATAAGCCGCCGCCCGCGGCATCGCGGCCGGACATGATGCTCTTCGCGGGCGTGGCGGAATTGGTAGACGCGCTGGATTTAGGTTCCAGTGACGAAAGTTGTGGGGGTTCGAGTCCCTCCGCCCGCACCACGCAAGTGCTTTTGCTCATGACGATTTTCGGAGGGCCGTCCGCCAGGACGGATGTCCGCCAACCCGATGGTGCAGGCCGCGAGGCCGCATCGTACAGTTCGACCATTTCCGGTCCTTCGGCCGGAGCCAAGAGAAGAAGATTGACGCCATGCAGGTCAAGGAAACCGTTGCCGACGGATTGAAGCGCGAATTCCAGGTCAATGTCCCGGCTGCGGACATCGACGCCAAGATCGACGAGAAGCTCGCCGATCTGAAGGACAAGGTGCGCCTCAACGGCTTTCGTCCGGGCAAGGTGCCGACCGCTCACCTGAAGCGCGTCTACGGCCGTTCGGTCGCCGCCGAGACCATCGACAAGCTGGTCCGCGACACCAATGACGGCATCTTCTCCGAGCGTGGCTTCCGGCTCGCGACCGAGCCGAAGATCACCATGCCGCAGGACCAGAAGGAGATCGAGGACATCCTCGAGGGCAAGTCCGATCTCAACTACACCGTCGCGATCGAAGTCGTTCCGGCGATCGAACTGGCCGACTTCAAGAGCTTCTCGGTCGAGAAGCCGGTGGTCGAGGTTGCCGATTCCGACGTCGATGAAGCGATCAAGCGTATCGCCGACGCCAACCGCGCCTATGCCGACAAGGCGGAAGGCGCCAAGGCCGACACCGGCGACCGCGTCACCGTGTCGTTCAAGGGCACCATCGACGGCGTCGCGTTCGACGGCGGCACCGGCGAGGACATCCCGGTGGTGATCGGCTCGGCGTCCTTCATTCCGGGCTTCGAGGATCAGCTCGTCGGCATCGCGGTCGGCGAGACCCGCACCATCAAGGTGACGTTCCCGACCAACTACGCCAGCGAGACGCTCGCCGGTAAGCCGGCCGAGTTCGAGACCACCGCGACCAAGCTCGAGGCTCCGCAGGAGACCACGATCGACGACGAGTTCGCCAAGACCCTCGGCCTGGAGTCGCTCGACAAGCTGAAGGACGCCGCCAAGGCCCGTCTCGCCGCCGAATATGCCGGCGCTTCGCGGCTCAAGGTCAAGCGCCAGCTGCTCGACCGCCTCGACGAAGCCCACAAGTTCGATGCTCCGCCGTCGCTGATCGAGCAGGAGTTCGAGGTGATGTGGCGGTCGATCAATGCCGAGATGCAGTCGACCGGCAAGACCTTCGCCGACGAGAACACCACTGAAGACGCCGCGAAGGAAGAGTACCGCAAGATCGCCGACCGCCGCGTCCGCCTGGGCCTGGTGCTGTCGGAGATCGGCGAGAAGAACAAGATCCAGGTCACTGACGACGAAGTCAGCCGCGCGGTGATCGAGCGCGCCCGTCAGATGCCGGGCCGCGAGAAGGAAGTCTGGGACTTCTACCGCTCCAATCCGGAAGCGCTGGCCCAGCTCCGCGCCCCGATTTACGAAGACAAGGTGGTCGACTTCATCCTGGAGCTCGCCAACGTGACCGAGAAGCCGGTCACTCGCGAGGAGCTCTACAAGGACGAGGACGACAAGACCGCGGCCTGATCCGCATCGTCTCAAGAATCATCGCTGCGGCCGCCGTGATACCGTCACGGCGGCCGTTTTGCGTCGTCAGGCACCGTTAACGATGCGGCGTGAAAGCCGGCTCGCGGGCGGCGAAAAGCCGTTCGTCGGTTTTGCCGGGATTGGCCGAATCGGTATCAACTCACAGGTGGAAACGGGGCCCACCCTTGTCGCCGCGCAATCGGCTCATATCTGTGACCTCGCTTCACGTCCTGCATCACGGGGCGAACGCCTGCGGCGGAGCCGTTTTTTGTCGCTCCCGCGAGCTGTCGCCTACGACAACCCTCAGGTGATTTATGCGCGATCCGGTGGAAACCTACATGAACCTCGTGCCGATGGTGGTCGAGCAGACCAACCGCGGCGAACGAGCCTACGACATCTTCTCGCGCCTCCTGAAAGAGCGGATCATCTTCGTCACCGGCCCGGTCGAAGACGGCATGTCGACGCTGATCGTCGCGCAGCTTCTTTTCCTCGAAGCGGAAAATCCGAAGAAGGAAATTTCGATGTACATCAACTCGCCGGGCGGGGTGGTGACATCGGGTCTGGCGATCTACGACACCATGCAGTTCATCCGTCCGCCGGTCTCGACGCTGTGCACCGGTCAGGCCGCGTCGATGGGCTCGCTGCTGCTCGCCGCCGGCCACAAGGACATGCGGTTCTCGCTGCCGAACGCGCGGATCATGGTGCATCAGCCGTCCGGCGGCTTCCAGGGCCAGGCGACGGACATCATGCTGCACGCCCAGGAAATTCTGAACCTGAAGAAGCGGCTCAACGAGATCTACGTGCATCACACCGGTCAGACCTACAAGGCGATCGAGGATGCGCTGGAGCGCGACAAGTTCCTGACCGCCGAAATGGCCCGGGAGTTCGGTATCGTCGACAAGGTGATCGACAAGCGCCCCGAAGATCCCGCGCCGGCCCCGAAGGCTGGCTGAGCCGCGAGTGTCCCGAGGTCGGGGATTCTGCCCTCGGGATTCTCACAGGAAAGCCCCAATGTTCCGCTTTCGTGCCGAGCTCCCGCGTGACAATGGCGCAACGCTGCGTTGATTTCAGCGACCAAGGGTCGCGCAGACGCAACAAATCACGCTATTGTCACGTCGGCCGGCGTCCGGCCGATTAGCGAATTCTTGATAGACGGGTGACAGTCTGATTGGCTGAACCTGATCGACGAAAGTGCTTGGGGGATTCGAACTCGGTCGCGGTTCGCGGCCAGACTGATGCGGGGGTCTTTTCTGGTACGGAAATTGCTAACTTTAAACTCGACTGCCGGGCATCGGCTCGGATCAGGCGATGACCGGAAAAGACCGAACGGCGGACGGAGATAGAAATGAGTAAGGTCGGTACGAGCGACTCCAAGAACACCCTGTACTGCTCGTTCTGCGGAAAGAGCCAGCACGAGGTCCGCAAGCTGATCGCCGGCCCCACGGTATTCATCTGCGATGAATGTGTGGAACTGTGCATGGACATCATTCGCGAGGAGAACAAGTCCTCGCTGGTGAAGTCGCGTGACGGAATCCCGACGCCGAAGGAGATCTGCAAGGTTCTCGATGACTACGTCATCGGTCAGAACCATGCGAAGAAGGTTCTCTCGGTCGCGGTCCACAATCACTACAAGCGGTTGAACCACCAGACCAAGCACAACGACGTCGAACTGGCGAAGTCGAACATCCTGCTGATCGGTCCGACGGGCTCGGGCAAGACGCTGCTGGCGCAGACGCTGGCGCGGATCCTCGACGTGCCGTTCACGATGGCGGATGCGACGACGCTGACCGAAGCCGGCTACGTCGGTGAGGATGTCGAGAACATCATCCTGAAGCTGCTGCAGGCGGCCGACTACAATGTCGAGCGGGCGCAGCGCGGCATCGTGTACATCGACGAAATCGACAAGATCAGCCGCAAGTCGGACAATCCCTCGATCACCCGCGATGTTTCGGGTGAGGGCGTCCAGCAGGCGCTGCTGAAGATCATGGAAGGGACGGTGGCGTCGGTCCCGCCGCAGGGCGGCCGCAAGCATCCGCAGCAGGAGTTCCTGCAGGTGGACACCACCAACATCCTGTTCATCTGCGGCGGTGCGTTCGCCGGCCTCGAGAAGATCATCTCGTCGCGCGGTCGGACCACCTCGATCGGCTTCGCGGCGCAGGTACTCGCGCCGGAAGATCGCCGCACCGGTGAGATCTTCCGCCACGTCGAGCCCGAGGATCTGCTCAAGTACGGCCTGATCCCGGAATTCGTCGGCCGTCTGCCGGTGGTCGCCACCCTGGAAGACCTCGACGAGAACTCGCTGAAGAAGATCCTGACCGATCCGAAGAACGCGCTGGTCAAGCAGTACCAGCGGCTGTTCGAGATGGAGAACGTCGAGCTCACCTTCGCCGACGAAGCGCTCGGTGCGGTCGCCCGCAAGGCGATCGAGCGCAAGACCGGTGCCCGCGGCCTGCGGTCGATCCTGGAGAGCATCCTGCTCGAGACCATGTTCGACCTCCCGGGCCTGGAAGGCGTCGAGGAAGTGGTGATCTCGCGCGAAGTGGTCGATGGCACCGCTCGGCCGCTTTACATCTATGCCGACCGCACCGATCGTGCGGCCGAGACCAGCGCCAGCGCCTGACGCGCAGCGCCGACGCGGCGGCCCTCCGGGCCGCTGCCGCAACGATCAGAACGGGCTGCCGCCGCGTGTGGCGGCTCGTTTCTGTGCATCAGCATTCCGCGCCAAAGCCGGACAAAACGTTGCGTTTTCCACGACTTGACACCCCACCGCCGGATAGCCACCTAATTGGTCGGCGATGACAAGCGTTTTCAGGATTCGCCTCAATCATTCCGGAGACCGAGGCCCTGACCGGCCGGAGAAGACCGGACACCTCCGCACCTCGTGACGGCAGCGCCGATGGCGGGCCGAGGGCGAGGGGGCAAAACGAAAGGAACGGGGCCATGACCGCCACCAAACCCAGGCCATCGATCACCTACGGCGAAAGCCACTCCTATCCGGTTCTTCCGCTGCGCGACATCGTCGTGTTTCCGCACATGATCGTGCCGCTGTTCGTCGGCCGCGAGAAGTCGATCCGCGCCCTCGAAGAGGTGATGAAGAACGACGCGCTGATCATGCTGGCGACGCAGAAGAACGCGTCCGATGACGATCCGGCTCCCGATGCGATCTACGAGATCGGCACGCTGGCCAGCGTTCTGCAGCTGCTGAAATTGCCCGACGGCACCGTCAAGGTGCTGGTCGAAGGCCTCGCGCGCGCCAAGGTCGACAAGTACACCGATCGCGCCGATTACTACGAGGCCGACGCCGTCGCGCTCGAAGACAGCGATGCCAGCTCGGTGGAAGCCGAAGCGCTGGGCCGCTCGGTCGTGTCCGACTTCGAGAGCTACGTGAAGCTCAACAAGAAGATCTCGGCCGAAGTCGTCGGCGTGGTGCAGTCGATCACCGACTTCGCCAAGCTTGCCGACACCGTCGCCTCGCATCTCGCTGTCAAGATCGCCGACCGCCAGGGCATCCTGGAGACGCTGTCGGTGACGCAGCGGCTTGAGAAGGTGCTCGGCCTGATGGAGAGCGAAATCTCGGTCTTGCAGGTCGAGAAGCGCATCCGCTCGCGCGTCAAGCGCCAGATGGAGAAGACCCAGCGCGAGTACTATCTCAACGAGCAGATGAAGGCGATCCAGAAGGAGCTCGGCGACGAAGACGGCCGGGACGAACTCGCCGAACTCGAAGAGAAGATCGCCAAGACCAAGCTCTCCAAGGAAGCGCGGGAGAAGGCGCAGCACGAGCTGAAGAAGCTGCGCCAGATGTCGCCGATGTCCGCGGAAGCGACCGTCGTGCGCAACTATCTCGACTGGCTGCTGTCGATCCCGTGGAACAAGAAGTCCAAGGTGAAGAAGGATCTGGAAGCGGCGCAGGCCGTGCTGGATTCCGATCACTACGGACTGGAGAAGGTCAAGGAGCGGATCGTCGAGTATCTCGCGGTGCAGTCGCGCGCCAACAAGCTGTCGGGCCCCATCCTGTGCCTCGTCGGCCCGCCCGGCGTCGGCAAGACCTCGCTCGGCAAGTCGATTGCCAAGGCGACGGGACGCGAGTTCGTCCGCGTGTCGCTCGGCGGCGTGCGTGACGAAGCCGAGATCCGCGGTCACCGCCGCACCTACATCGGCTCGATGCCCGGCAAGATCATCCAGTCGATGCGGAAGGCGAAGACGTCGAACCCGCTGTTCCTGCTCGATGAGATCGACAAGATGGGCGCCGATTTCCGCGGCGATCCGTCCTCGGCTCTGCTTGAGGTGCTCGACCCCGAGCAGAACGGCACCTTCAACGACCACTATCTCGAGGTGGACTACGATCTGTCCAACGTGATGTTCATCACCACGGCGAACACCCTGAACATTCCGGGGCCGCTGATGGATCGTATGGAGATCATCCGGATCGCCGGCTACACCGAGACCGAGAAGGTCGAGATCGCACGCAAGCACCTGATCCCGCTGGCGCTGACCAAGCACGGTCTGGAGCCGAAGGAGTGGTCGATCGACGACGACGCGTTGTTGCTCGTCATCCGCCGCTACACCCGCGAGGCCGGCGTCCGCAACCTCGAGCGCGAGATCTCTACGCTCGCGCGGAAGGTGGTGAAGGACTTGATGCTGTCGAAGAAGAAGTCGGTCCACATCGACGAGAAGCAGATCGAGGAATATCTCGGCGTGCCGAAGTTCCGCTTCGGCGAGATCGAGAAGGACGATCAGGTCGGCGTGGTGACGGGTCTGGCGTGGACGGATGTCGGCGGCGAGCTGCTGACGATCGAAAGCGTGATGATGCCGGGCAAGGGCCGGATGACCGTCACCGGCAACCTGCGCGACGTCATGAAGGAATCGATCCAGGCGGCGGCGTCCTACGTCCGCAGCCGCGCGATCACCTTCGGGATCGAGCCGCCGTTCTTCGAGAAGCGCGACATCCACGTCCACGTGCCGGAGGGGGCGACCCCGAAGGACGGCCCGTCGGCCGGCGTGGCGATGGCGACCACCATCGTGTCGGTGCTGACCGGCATCCCGATCCGCCGCGATATCGCCATGACCGGCGAGATCACGCTGCGTGGCCGGGTGCTGCCGATCGGCGGCCTCAAGGAGAAGCTGCTCGCCGCTGCCCGCGGCGGCATCAAGACGGTGCTGATCCCGGAAGACAACGCCAAGGACCTCACCGAGATTCCGGACGCCATCAAGGGTGGTCTCAACATCATCCCGGTGGCGCGGATGGACGAGGTGATCGCCAACGCGCTGACCCGCGCGCCGGTGCCGATCGTCTGGGAAGAGGACACCAAGCTGCCCGGCACCCCGGACAGCGCGGAAGCCTCCGACGAAGCCGGCGGTGGCCTGACCGCCCACTAAGGCGGCGACAGCCTCACACCGACATCAACGGCGCCCGAAAGGGCGCCGTTTGCGTTTCGGCGTTGGGGAGGCCGATCAGGCGGGCCAGGGCGTCTTCGGGCAGCGCGGGGCTGAACAGGTAGCCTTGCATCTGATGGCAGCCGAGGCGGCGCAGCAGGTCGCGCTGGGCGGCGGTCTCGACGCCTTCGGCGAGCGTGATCTTGTTGCCGGCAGCGGCGATCTGCACGATCGCGCGGACGATGGTGGCCGATCCGGCTTCCTCGGTGAGGGTGTCGACGAAGCTCTTGTCGATCTTGATCTTGTCGATCGGGAAGCGGTGCAGATAGCTCAGCGACGAATAGCCGGTGCCGAAATCGTCGAGCGCGATCTTGACCCCGAGGTCGCGGAGCTGATTGAGGATCGCCAGCGTCGACTCGTTGTCCTGCAGCAGCAGCGCCTCGGTAATCTCGAGCTCCAGCCGGTGGGCGGCGAGCCCGGTGCGGGCCAGCGCCGCGGCGACCTTGAGCGGGAAGGTGGCGCGCCGGAACTGGATCGGCGACACGTTGACCGCCACCGTCATCGACGCCGGCCAGCCGACCGCGACACGGCAGGCGTGGTCCAACACCCATTCGCCGAGGTCTTCGATCAGGCCGATGTCTTCGGCGAGCGGAATGAACTCGGCGGGCGAGACGAAGCCGCGCAGCGGATGCTGCCAGCGCAGCAGCGCCTCGCATCCGGCGATGGCGCCGGAATTCAGATCGACCAGCGGCTGGAAGTGCAGCTGGAAGTCGTGCTCGGCCACCGCGCGCTTCAGCTCGGTCGCAAGCTCGTGCCGGGCTTTGGCCTTGGTATCCATCTCCGGCATGAAGAACCGATAGGTGCGGCGGCCTTCGGCCTTGGCCGCGTACAGCGCCAGGTCCGCCTTGGCGATCAGATCGTCGACCTCGCAGCCGTGCTCGGGCGCCAGCGCGATGCCGATACTGGCGTCGGGCGAAATCACCTGGCCGGCGCAGTCGATGCCGTCGCGCAGCGTCGACTGCAGCTTCTCCACCAGCTCGCGGACGTCGGTGGCATCGGCCATCACCACGGCGAATTCGTCGCCGCCGAGCCGGGCGACGTAGTCGGCCGGTGTCAGGCAGCGCCGCAGCCGCTCGGCGATGACCTGCAGCAGCTGATCCCCGACCGGATGACCGAGGGTGTCGTTGACGATCTTGAACTCGTCGATGTCGATGTAGAGCAGCGCGAGCTGATCGCCGGGCTCGATCGCGCCGAGCGCGTCGCCGAGATGCTTGCGGAACGAGGAGCGGTTCGGCAGGCCGGTGAGGTCGTCGTAGTGCGCGAGGTGATGAATGCGGGAGTCGGCGCGCTTGCGCTCGGTGATCTCCTCATGGGTCATGACCCAGCCGCCGCCCTGGATCGGCTCGCGGGTAATCAGGATGGTCCGGCCGTCGGGTAATTCGACCTCGAACGCACTGTGGGTGCCGGCGTTCTTGAGGGCGAATGCCTGGTAGGATTCGAGCAGATGCGGATCGTGGCCGGCCTGCTGCAACTGGTGCACGATTTCGAAGGTGCGCATGCCCGGCTTCAGCGCGTCGGCGGGCAGGCCGTACAAATCGAGATAGCGCTGATTGAACAGCAAAAGCCGTCCCGCGGAGTCGAACAGCGACAGGCCCTGCGCCATGTTGTCGACCGCGATGCTGTAACGCTTTCGCAAATCGGTTTCCTGCCGGATGATCTGGCGGCCGAGGTGGAACAGCACCACGGCGACCGCGAGCGCCGAGGCGCATGCGACCGCCACCATCACCCACAGCTCGCGCCACCAGCTCGACAGCACGCCGGTGACCGAGCGCGACACCACCACGAACACCGGCTGCTTGGTCAGCATCCGCGATGCGGCGAGCCGTTCGGCGCCGTCGAACGGGCTGTTCACCCGCTCGGTGACGCTCGGATGCAGGAACAGCGGCTTGAGTTCGGAATCGAGGAAGTTCTGGCCGTTCGCCTGGGTGAAGCGCGGCCAGCGCGTGATCAGCGTGCCGCCGCTGGTGAACACCGCGATCGAGGCGTCTTCGCCGAGTACGATTGAGGAGGCGAGGTTCTCGTACCAGGTGTTCGGAATCGTCCGGGTCAGGATGCCGGCGGTCTCGCGGGTCGGGCCGCGCAGCCGCTTGACCAGGGTCAGCGCCAGGCTGCCACGCACCGGATCACGGATGAACTCGGCTTCGCCCTCGTCACGCTCGTAGTCGGCGATCCAACGTTTGAAGCCGGGGTGCTGGCCGATCTCCACATTCGGCAGCGGCCAGCCGCGCGAGGAGTTGATCAGCGCGCCGCCGACGTCGAACAGGTCGAAGTCGCCAAGCTCACCGGCTTTCAGCGCCAGCAGCGTGTGGGTCGACACCGCCTTGGCCAGCGGGAAGGTTTGCTCGAGCGAGGAAGCGGTGTCGCTCTGATCGGCGTTGAGGGTCTCGAAGGTGCGGTCGAACTGGCGGGCGAGCAGGAGCGCGGTGTTGCCGAGCTCGCGTTCGGCGTTGCGCAGCACGCGTTCACGGCCGTCGGCGATCATCCAGGCGGTGACGATCGAGATCGCGGCGATCAGCAGCACGCCGATCCCGACGATCCATCGCACGGACACGTTCCCCGGTCCTCGCAACAGGCTGCGCGCCCGTGCGTTCCACCCAACCCTTGCCATTGACCACCCCAGCCGGCGTCTTGATGTCCTCTTCACTACCGGGGGTAGATGGATATCTCGTTAGTACATTTACCGGCACTTTCGCCGCTCAAGAGCGCACGGACAGCCGATAAGGCTGCTGTCGGTACTATGCTGGGTAGTAGATGGTGCGTTGCGGTACCGAAGTCCGCATCGGCTGTTGGCCGATCCCTAACGGCATCTCGGGACGTTCGGAGATCGTTCACCAGTGGAGAACAATTTTCTCTGGGTCGGCGCGCAGAAGTCGGATGGCGTGACCGCGTCGAACGCTGGTGGTGGGTGGCAGACGCCAGGAGCCTCGGGCAGCGGTGCGAGAACCATGGTGGGCGGCGAGAGATTCGAACTCCCGACCCTCTCGGTGTAAACGAGATGCTCTAACCAGCTGAGCTAGCCGCCCGCCGCGCCTATCTACCGCGGGGGCCATGGTCTGCGCAAGGCAAGCTGGACCGGCTTAGGGCCGATCCAGCTTTGCGCAGTCTCGGCGGCCCTTAGCCCTCGGCCGGAGAGGCCGCAGGCTCGCGCCGCGTCCCCATCCGCTGCAGCACCGCGAAGAACGCCGGGACGAACAGCACGGCGAGGCCGGTCGAGGCCAGCATGCCGGCCACCACTGCGATGCCGAGCGAGACGCGGGCGCCGGCACCGGCGCCGGTGGCGAGCGCCAGCGGCAGCATGCCGAAGATGAAGGCGAACGAGGTCATCAGGATCGGCCGGAACCGCAGCCGCGCCGCTTCCACCGCAGCCTCGGCGACCGGCATGCCCTCCATACATTTCTCGCGCGCGTATTCGACGATCAGAATCGCGTTCTTTGCCGCGAGCGCGATCAGCAGCACGATGCCGATCTGGGTGTAGAGATCGTTCGGCAGACCCGACCATTCCAGCGCCGCGACGGTGCCGAGCAGGGTCAGCGGCACAGCCAGGATCACCGCCAGCGGCTGCAGCCAGCTTTCGTATTGTCCGGCGAGCACGAAATACACCAGCAGCAGCGCGACCGCGAACACGTAGTAGATCTGATCCCCGACCACCTGCTCCTGATACGACATCCCGGTCCAGGCCGTGCCCATCGACGCGGGCAGCGACTTGGCGGCGACTTCGCTCATCAGCGACATCGCTTCGCCGGAGCTGAAGCCGGGCGCCGGGCTGCCGACCAGCGTTGCGGCCGGGTACAGATTGTATAGCGTGATCAGCGGCGGGCCGACTTCGTCGGTCAGGTACGCGACCGCGCCGACCGGCACCATCTGGCCATTGCTACCCTTCACCTTCAGCTTCAACACGTCGTCGGGCCGCAGCCGGAACGGCGCGTCGGCCTGGACGTAGACCTGGAACACGTTGTTGAACTTGGTGAACTGGTTGACGTAGGTCGAGCCGAGATAGCTTTCGACGGCCGAGAACACCTGGCCGACGGTGACGCCGAGCGTCTCCGCCTTCATCCGGTCCACCACCAGGCGGAGCTGCTTGACGTTGCCCTTGAAGGTCGAGGCCGCGTGGGTGATGCCGCTCTGGGTCGAGGCGTTGGCGGCGAGCTGTTCGGTGGCGTTCTGCAGCGCCAGGAAGTCCGAACTGCCGTTCTTCATCTCCACCATCATGGTGAAGCCGCCGGTGTTGCCGATGCCCTGGATCGGCGGCGGCAACAGCACCAGCGCAGTTGCGGTGTCGAGCTGGCCGAGCGCGGCGCGCACCTTGGCGGCGATCGCGTCGATGCTGAGATCCTTGGTCTTGCGCTGATCCCAGTCGTGCAGCACCACGTACAGCATGCCGGCGTTGTACATCGTGGCGTTATTGTCGAGCGGCGAGACGCCGGAGACGCCGATCACGCTTTCCACGCCCGGAGTCTTGCGCACCAGCTCGACCGCCTTGGCGACCGCGGCGTCGCTGCGCCCGGCGGAAGCCGCATCCGGCAGCTTCAGGCTGATGATGAAATAGCCTTGATCTTCGGAGGGCAGGAAGGCGGTCGGCACCCGCGACACGCCATAGAACGCGACCCCGACCAGCACCAGGCCGACGATCGTGGTCAGGATGCTGAACGCGACCAGGCGGCGGATCAGCGCCGCATACACGGCCTCGCAGCGCGCATACACCGCATTGAAGATGCGATAGACGATGCCGCGCTGCTCCGGCGGCACCGGCGCGCGCAGCCATAGCGCGCATTGCGTCGGCTTCAGCGTCACCGCATTCACCGCCGAGATCAGCGCGGTGGCGGCAATCACCAGCGCGAATTGCTGATACATCTTGCCGGTAAGGCCGGGCAGGGCGGCGGCGGGCAGGAACACCGCCATCAGCACCAGCGTGATGCCGATGATCGGGCCGAACAGCTCGGACATCGCCTTCACCGCGGCTTCGCGGCTCGACATGCCGCCGGCGATGTGCCGCGACACGCCTTCGACAATGACGATGGCGTCGTCGACCACGATGCCGATCGCCAGCACCAGCGCGAACAGGCTGGTGGTGTTGACCGTGAAACCCATCGCCGACATCGCCGCGAACGCGCCGATGATCGTCACCGGCACGGTGGTGGCGGGAACCAGCATCGCCCGCCAGTCCTGCAGGAACATCAGGATCACCACCAGCACCAGCACGGCGGCGA
This sequence comes from Rhodopseudomonas sp. G2_2311, assembly GCF_047501505.1. Lineage (NCBI taxonomy): Bacteria > Pseudomonadati > Pseudomonadota > Alphaproteobacteria > Hyphomicrobiales > Nitrobacteraceae > Rhodopseudomonas > Rhodopseudomonas sp. G2_2311. The sequence continues at coordinate 452,715 of NZ_JAZDRK010000001.1, read as the reverse complement.
TGAGGAGCGTTTCGTAGACCTCGTTGACCGAAGCGGTGATGAACTTGGTGCTGTCGAACGACACCTTGTAGTCGAGGCCGGCCGGGAACGAGCCCGCCATCTCCTTCATCTTGGCGTTGACCGCCTGCGCCACCGACAGCGCGTTAGCGCCCGAGAGCAGCGAGATCGCGATCGCAGCCGAGGGCTTGCCGTCGAGCGTGGCGTTCTGGCCGTAGGAGGAGGCGCCGAGTTCGACGCGGCCGATGTCGCCGATCCGCACCAGCTGGCCGCCGCCCTGATCGACCGCTTTGACCACGATCTTCTCAAAATCGGTCGCTTCGTTGAAGCGGCCGACGACGTCGAGCGCGTATTGGAAATTGACGATCGACGGCGCCGGCGGGCCGCCGACCAGGCCGGCGGTGACCTGGTTGCTCTGCTGCTTCACGGCGCTGATCACGTCGCTCGGCGTCAGGCCGTAACTCTGCAGCTTGTCCGGATCGAGCCAGATCCGCATCGCGTAGGAGCCGGAGCCGAGCACCGAGACGTCGCCGACGCCGGGCAGCCGGGCCAGCTCGTTCTGGATGTTGATCTTGGCGTAGTTGGCGAGAAACAGATTGTCGTAGCGGCCGTCCGACGAATACAGGCTGACGAACTGCAGAATTGCCGTCGACTTCTTCTTGATGTTGAGGCCTTGGGTCGAGACCGACGTCGGCAATTGCGCGCTGGCCAGCGACACCCGGTTCTGCACCAGCACCTGCGCCATGTTCGGATCGGTGCCGATGTCGAAGGTCACGATCAGGCTGTAGCTGCCGTCACTGGCGCTGGTCGACTGCATGTAGATCATGCCCTCGACGCCGTTGACCTGCTGCTCGATCGGCAGCGCCACCGAATCCATCACGGTGCGCGCGCTGGCGCCCGGATAGGTCGCGGTGACCGACACCGTCGGTGGCACCACGTCGGGATATTGCGACACCGGCAGCCGCATCAGCGCCAGGGCGCCGAGCAGGACGATCAGGAAGGCGAGGGTGTTGGACAACACCGGCCGTTCGATGAAGAAGCGCGAGAACATGGGCAACGCCTCGTGAGGGCCGGTGGGCTCAGGGTTTCGCGGTACCGGATTCGGCTCCAGGGCTCAGCGCGGCGGGGGCCGGTGTCGGCGCCGTCGGGGCGGCCGCCATCGCTCCGGCCACCGGCGCGACGGTGTTGCCGGCGATCGCGCGCTGGATCGCGCCGATCACCACCCGGTCGTCGGCCTTCAGGCCCTTGGTGATGACCCGGAGCTGCCCTTCCTGCGGGCCGAGCGTGACCTGGCGCTGCTCGACCACGTCGCCGGCGCCGACCACCATCACGTAGCTGCCGGTCTGGTTGGACATCACCGCGGTGTCGTTGATCAACAGCGCGTCGTCGAGCTTGCCGACCGCGACGCGAACCCGCACGAACAGACCGGGCACCAGCGCCACATCCTTGTTCGGCAGTGTGCCACGGAGCTGCAGCGTCCCGGTCGACGGATCGACCTGCGGCGCGATGTAGTCGACCTTGCCGGCATATTGGAACGAGGTGTCGGACGACAGCGCGACCTGGATCGGCATCTCCAGCCGTTCTTCGCGCATGTCCTTCAGCGTCTTACCGCGTTTGGCGAGCGCGTCGCGCAGATTGATCTGCTGCTGCTCGGTGATGTTGAAATACACGTACAGCGGATCGACCTGAAGAATGGTGGCGAGCTTGGTCGGGCCGGCCGATCCGACCAGGGTGCCGACGTTGACCAGGCGCCGGGTCACCACACCGTCGAATGGTGCCGTCACCGTGGTGTAGCCGAGCGAGGTCTTGGCCAGCGCCAGCGATGCCTGGGCGGCTGCGACCTGGGCGTTGGCGGCCGCCAGATTGGTCTGGGCGTCGTCAACGTTGCGCTGCGAGGCGACGTCTCTCTGGCCGAGGATCGACTGCCGGTCGGCTTCGCGTTGGGCGTTGGCCTGCTTGGCTTTGGCGCCGTCGAGCTGGGCCTGCTGCAGGTCGACCTGGGCCTGGTATTGGGCCTTCTCGATCTTGAACAGCTCGCGATCCTTCTTGACCGCTTCACCGTCGAGATAATCGATACTCTCGATAAAGCCCTGCACCCGTGCTTCGAGATCGACCGAGGCGACCGGCGAGGTGTTGCCGGTGAATTCCGCATAGAGCGTCACGGGCGCCTGCGTCGGCTTGGCGACGGTGACCTTGGCCGGTGGCGGCGCTGCGTATTTGTTCTCCTCCTTGCAGCCGGCGAGGAGGAGGGGCGCCCCTGCGATCAGCGCAGCGATCCCGACCCGTCGAGCAGACGCCAAAGATGCGAAGCGGGCGCAAATCATCCGAATGTCTCCGTGTCGCGCGCAGGCAGTTCGTGCGGCACGGGAACTCAGAACTGATTCCAGGGTGGCGGTCCAACGATTGGGACAAAACGGTGGCCGCTCTGCGCTTCACCGGATGCGCGGCTGAGCCGCGCGATCGTTGCTAGGCCTGCTCTTCGAAGATCGTCGCCAGATGCACGATGGTCTCGACCGCCTTCTCCATGTCCTGACGGCTGACCCATTCCAGACGGGAGTGGAAGGCGTGCTCGCCGGCGAACACGTTGGGGCAGGGCAGCCCCATGAACGACAGCCGCGCGCCATCGGTGCCGCCGCGGATCGCGGCGGTGACCGGCGTCAGCCCCGCGCGGCGGATTGCTTCGCGGGCGTTCTCGACCAGCTCTGGATGGCGGTCGAGCACCTGCTTCATGTTGCGATATTGCGGCTGGATCTCGATCCTGGCGCGCGAACGCGGATAATCCAGCATCACCTCTTCGACGATGCTCTGCAGCAGCGTCTCCTTGTCCTTCAGCCCGGCCTCGGTGAAATCGCGGACGATGAAGCTGACGCTGGCCTTCTCCAGCGTGCCGGTGATTCCGATCGGATGCAGGAAGCCTTCGCGTCCTTCGGTCGTTTCCGGCGAGCAGCCGGTCTTGGGCAGCCGCTCGATGATCGCGGCGGCGATCTTGATGGCGTGCTCGATCTTGCCCTTGGCGAATCCCGGATGGGCGCTGACGCCTTCGATGGTGATCAGCGCGCTGTCTGCCGAAAACGTCTCGTCCTCGATATGACCGGCGCTTTCGCCGTCCATGGTGTAGGCGAAATCGGCGCCGAGCTTGGCGAGATCGACCTTGTCGACGCCGCGGCCGATTTCTTCGTCCGGGGTGAACAGGATCTTGAGCGTGCCGTGCTTGATCTCCGGGTGCGCCAGCAGAAAACGCGCCGCATCCATGATCTCGGCGACGCCGGCCTTGTTGTCGGCGCCGAGCAGGGTGGTGCCGTCGCTGGTGACGATGTCGTGGCCGATCTGATTCGACAGCGCCGGATGCTCCGCGCGTCGAATCACCTGTGAGGAATCACCCGGCAGAACGATGTCGCCGCCCTGATAGTCCTTCCACACCTGCGGTTTGACACCGGCGCCTGAACAATCGGGTGAGGTGTCCATGTGGGCGCAGAAGCAGATCACCGGGACGTTCTGCTTCGCGGTGGTCGCGGGAATCGTCGCGTAGACGTAGCCGTGCTGGTCGAGATGCGCGTCGGCGAGTCCGAGTTCGCGCAGCTCCTGCGCCAGCAGCGCGCCGAGGTCTTTCTGCTTTTCTGTGGACGGGCAGGATTCGGAATGCGGGTCCGATTGGGTGTCGATGGTGACGTAGCGGAGAAAACGCTCCAACACGGTGAAGTCGAAGTTAATCGCGGTCACGTCCGAACTCCCTTGCAGGCTCGCAGCACCCGAACGCGGGACCATGCGCTTCGGGCACGCGGCGTTCCTGTTGATATCCGGTCCTGACCTGCGGCGCGACCCAGTGAGCGGCGTGCTGCGCCGCCAAAAAGAAACGGCAGGCGGGGCGGATGCCCGAGCCTGCCGTTCTTCAATCTGAACTGGAGTTCCGATCCCGATCCAAGTCAGGACCCGCACTCCAGCGCATTGCTGCGACGAGCGTTTTTCACGCGACCCGGGACAACCGAGTCGGCCGCTGAAAAACGCTCTGGAAGCAGAATCAGATCGCTTCCTTGAGTTCCTTGGCGGCGCGGAACGCCACCTTCTTGGAGGCCTTGATCTGGATCTGCTCGCCGGTGGCCGGGTTGCGGCCCATGCGGGCGGCGCGCTTGCGAACCTGGAGGATGCCGAGGCCGACGATCCGGATGCGCTCACCCTTCTTCAGGTGCTTGGTGATGCGGGTCACCATGTCGCCCAGAATGGCTTCGGTCTGCTTCTTCGACAGCTCGTGCTCTTCCGCGAGCGCCGCTGCGAGATGCTTCAGGGTCACCGTCGCCGGCGTCGCGGATTTGGCAACTGCTTTCTTCGCCATATAGCCCTCCTGCTGTGTGTGGCGGCTTAGAAACTAAGACGTAGCAGGGCTTAGACGATTCGGGTGGGCGCTGCCTACGTCGTTTGCCCCGTAAACAGCGCATTATTTGCATTCGGGTGTCGAAAAATGCCGACATTAAAGGCGAAATGCAAAGGCTGTGCACGAGAATGGGAATCTCTGCCTCAAGCCGCTTGACTTGGGGGAGCGAGCCCTTTAATTCGACCGCCACTGCGGCGGTTGACGCAAAACCACGCGGGAGTAGCTCAGTTGGTTAGAGCGCCGGCCTGTCACGCCGGAGGTCGCGGGTTCGAGCCCCGTCTCTCGCGCCACTTCGCCACGATGGCGATTGGCGCACTGCAGTCCCCCTCTGAAACCTCCTGAACTTCACAGCGAACTCATCGCGGTCCGACGCTGTCTGCCGTTTGGGCTTCAGAGCCCGACCGGAAATGCGGGCAACACATCCAAAGGCTCTCATAAGCCGTCCCATTGGCGATGAGTTTCGTCATGGGCGGGCTTGTCCCGGCCATCCGCGCTTTTCTCGCTGTTTCGCTGCAAGACGTGGATGCCCGGCACACGGCTGGGCATGACGAAATGCTCGATTTCATTTCCCGCATGTCCAGTCGGGCTCTCAGGCTGAGTCTGCGGGTCGCTGGCTCGATAAGCGGACAGCAGGCGAGGGCACTGGCGCGCGCTGTGGATGATGCACGCGAATGCTTGCTGTTTGCATCTGGCTGCTATGCAAAAGGCCGCCGAGGTGGCGGCCTTCTCAACCCTCTGTTACCGCTGATGCGCGGTCGGGGATGGGTGGCTATCTCACTGTCGAGCGGCCAGAGTCCGTGACGGTCATTTGCTTGGTGGCCTTGATGACCTGGGCCGTCTGGCTGTCGGCTGCGGTGGTGCGGGCTGTAATCCCCAGCGCTGCTACGCTGATACCTGCGATGAGAGCCACCACCACGATCTTCAGGTGGGTCGCACGATCCGCTGAATGCAAAGAGTGGTTCATCGCTGCCTCCCCGCGGCGCTTGTTATTGCCGCGTCGACAAACGGACGATAGCCTTGCGTGTGTTTCAGGAAAGTTTCGCCGGTTCCGAAAATGGTTTCGTCCGCGCTGCGTATGGTTTCTAACGCGTTGACGAGTTCGGTTGTGAATGATGAGTCACGAATTCGTGCAGGTGAGGATCGGATTCACGCCGAGGACCTCGGTCTTGCCACAGCTTGGCTTGCGCCCCCTGTTGCACTGCGCTAAGCGGTAGAACAATTCAAATGCGAACGAGTCTGCGGCAGCGCAACAGCCGCGGGGTTAGGGAACGGGTGATGAGTGGCATTCTGTCTAACTACCTGCCAATCGTCGTTTTTATCATCGTTGCGGCTGGTTTGAGCTTCGTTTTGCTGGTGGCGCCGTTCGCGGTGGCGTATCAGCAACCGGACCCCGAGAAGCTCTCCGCCTATGAATGCGGATTCAATGCTTTCAGCGATGCCCGCATGAAATTCGACGTCAGATTCTACCTCGTCGCCATTCTGTTCATCATCTTCGACCTCGAAGTCGCATTTCTGTTTCCGTGGGCGGTTGCCTTCGGCAAGCTGGGCGCGACCGGCTTCTGGTCGATGATGGTATTCCTTGGCGTCCTGACCGTCGGCTTTGCCTACGAATGGAAGAAGGGCGCGTTGGAATGGGATTGAGGCCTGAAACGATGCAGCCGACGCCGTCGCAATATCCGACCGGCGCGCAGCCGCTGATCGCGCGGCCCGCCACCGGCATCATCGACCCCAACACCGGCAAGCCGGTCGGGGCGGACGATCCGTTCTTCCTCAACGTCAACCGCGAGCTGTCCGACAAGGGCTTCTTCGTCGCCGCGACCGATGACCTGATCACCTGGGCGCGCACCGGCTCGCTGATGTGGATGACGTTCGGTCTCGCCTGCTGCGCCGTCGAGATGATGCAGCTGTCGATGCCGCGTTACGACGCCGAGCGGTTCGGCTTCGCGCCGCGTGCGTCGCCGCGTCAGTCCGACGTGATGATCGTCGCCGGCACGCTGACCAACAAGATGGCCCCGGCGCTGCGCAAGGTTTACGACCAGATGCCGGAGCCGCGCTACGTGATCTCGATGGGATCGTGCGCCAACGGCGGCGGCTACTATCACTATTCGTATTCCGTGGTGCGCGGCTGCGACCGCATCGTCCCGATCGACATCTATGTGCCCGGCTGTCCGCCCACCGCCGAAGCGCTGCTGTACGGCGTGATGCTGCTGCAGAAGAAAATCCGGCGGACCGGCACTATCGAACGCTGAAGAAGGCTGTTTCATGGACGACAACGGGCTCGACACCCTGGGTCAGACGATCGTCGGCGCCTTGCCGGGAATCGCGACCGGTCACTCCGTCGCGTTCGGTCAGCTCACGCTGACCGTCGATGCCGGCAAAATCGTGGAGGTGATGCGGCTGCTGCGCGACGATCCGCGTTTCCGCTTCATCAGCTTCATCGACATGACCGCGGTCGATTATCCGGGTCGCGCGGAGCGGTTCGAGATCGTCTACCACCTGCTGTCGCCGAAGCTGAACGAGCGGGTGCGGGTCAAGGCCGAAGTCGGCGAGACCACGCTGGTGCCGTCGATCATCGACGTCTTCCCCGGCGCCGACTGGTTCGAGCGCGAAGCCTACGACCTCTACGGCATCATCATCACCGGTCATCCCGATATGCGCCGGCTGCTGACTGATTATGGTTTCGAAGGTCATCCGCTGCGCAAGGATTTTCCGCTGACCGGGTTCGTCGAGGTTCGCTACGACGACGACCAGAAGCGGGTGATCTACGAGCCGGTGCGGCTCAATCAGGAGTTCCGTAAGTTCGACTTCCTATCGCCCTGGGAAGGGGCTGACTATCCGGTCCTTCCCGGAGACGAGAAGGCGGGAGTGAAGTCGTGACCTCGTTCGCTGTTCGTAATTCGCTATTCGCTTTGACGCGGAGCCCGCTCCATGGCTGACGCTGCTGCTCCCGACGCTGCCAGCGTCCGCAACTTCACCATCAACTTCGGCCCGCAGCATCCGGCGGCGCACGGCGTGCTGCGTCTGGTGCTGGAGCTCGACGGTGAGGTGGTCGAACGGGTCGATCCGCATATCGGCCTTCTGCATCGCGGCACCGAAAAGCTGATCGAGCAGAAGACCTATCTGCAGGCCATTCCGTATTTCGATCGGCTCGATTACGTAGCGCCGATGAACCAGGAGCATGCGTTCTGCCTCGCGGTGGAGAAGCTGCTGGGGATCGCGGTGCCGCGCCGCGCGCAACTGATCCGCGTGCTGTACGCCGAGATCGGCCGCATCCTGTCGCATCTGCTCAACGTCACCACGCAGGCGATGGACGTCGGCGCGCTGACCCCGCCGCTGTGGGGCTTCGAAGAGCGCGAAAAGCTGATGATGTTCTACGAGCGCGCATCCGGCAGCCGGATGCACGCAGCGTATTTCCGCGTCGGCGGCGTGCATCAGGATCTGCCGCCGAAGCTGGTCGACGATATCGATGCCTGGTGCGACGCATTCCCGGCGGTGGTCGACGATCTCGACCGGCTGCTCAGCGACAACCGCATCTTCAAGCAGCGCAACGTCGATATCGGCGTGGTGACGCTGGATCAGGCCTGGGCCTGGGGCTTCTCCGGCGTGATGGTCCGCGGCTCGGGCGCTGCCTGGGACCTGCGCAAGGCGCAGCCCTACGAGTGCTACGCCGAACTCGATTTCGAAGTGCCGATCGGCAAGAACGGCGACTGCTACGACCGCTACCACATCCGCATGGAAGAGATGCGGCAGGCGGTGCGGATCATGAAGCAGTGCATCGCCAAGCTGCGCGAACCGGCCGGGCAGGGCCCAGTGGTGGTCGACGACCACAAGATCTTCCCGCCGCGCCGCGGTGAGATGAAGCGGTCGATGGAAGCGCTGATCCATCACTTCAAGCTGTACACCGAGGGCTTCCACGTCCCTGCCGGCGAAGTCTATGCCGCGGTCGAAGCGCCGAAGGGCGAGTTCGGCGTGTATCTGGTCTCGGACGGCACCAACAAGCCCTACAAGTGCAAGATCCGCGCGCCGGGCTTTGCGCATCTGCAGGCGATGGACTTCCTCAGCCGCGGCCATCTGCTCGCCGACGTTTCGGCGATCCTCGGTTCGCTCGACATCGTATTCGGAGAGGTCGATCGGTGAACGCACCCGGGCCCATCCAGTTTGACCGCGCCACCGGCGCTCTCGAGGGCGCCGGCGCCCTCGAGCGCGTCGCGGCGTGTGCGCTGGTGATGGGCGCGCGGGTGTCGTCGACCTTCTCGTATCGCGGTTACAACGCCGCGGCGAATTTGATGCGCAAAGCGCTGCCGGAGCGCGATATCGCGATCAAGCTCAATCCCGACGCGACCTTCGTGTTTCCCTACGGCGACGGCTATTGGAGCAAGCTGCTGCAGCGCGATTACTCTTACGAGATCGAGCTGGACCTGTTGTTCCGCGACGCCGCCGACGTCGACTACACGCTGGTCGATTGCGGTGCGAATTACGGCTACTGGTCGGTGCTGGTGTCGAGCGCGCCGTTCGGTGCGCATCGCACCCTGGCGATCGAACCGTCGAGCCAGAACTTCGCGCGCCTGGCGCACAATGCGCAGGTCAACGGCAACCGGTTCTCGGTGATGAAGTGCGCGGTCGGTGGGGGGCGCGGGGCCGCGGCACCGTCGGGCACCAAGCACGACGCGTTCAGCATCGACCCCACCCCCCCCCCCCCCGGCCCGACTGAGCCCGTGATCCGTCTCG